>CAZFUO010000122.1:1942-7308 GCA_964522065.1 uncultured Bacteroidales bacterium
GGTTTTGCTATCCACGATATGCACCGGAATTGGGCTGCTTTCGATTGCTGTTTCTGTCGGATTTCCTGAATGCCCCTTGATTTTTGCTTCTCCTTCAACAATCGTGACCCCATTAGATTTTAATTTCATATTTACTCCTGTGGTCAACTTTTTGACTGTCTTATCTTTACGGCTAATTATTTTTTCAAGATCAAAGCTGCTATGTCCCTCAATTTTTATACCATATTTATCAGCATGTTTTGCGCCATCCAAAACTTTCGCTGAATATAGCATAGCTTTTGTTGGTATGCAGCCTTCGTTCAGGCATACACCACCAATATATTTTTTTTCAAATAAGACTGTATTTAAACCATTTAAAGCAGCTTTTTCAGCTGCATTATAACCTGCCGGTCCTCCACCGATAACTGCTAAATCGTATTTCATATTTTTTTCTTTGAAACTACTATTTTTCTACTTTGAAAACCTTTTTAAAAATCACTATTGTTTAAACAACTTGAAGTCGTTTTTAGTTTTGCTTTTATTTTAATACTTGAAAACAAAACTGCAATTATCCAACAAAAATATTGGAAAATTATCGAATTTCAAAATTTGGGAGAAAAACCTTTGAACAATTTATAAGAACTTTGAACCTTTAAGGGATGTCATCCCTTAAAGGAAAGCCAACCTCGCATACCTGTAGTGGGGGTGACTCTCCCTTTAAGGGATGTCATCCCTAAAAAAAGTCCTGCCTCTCTTCTGTTTTGAGAAAAATAATGTTATCTTTGCGGGGTTTTTAAAAATATTGAGCCAATTGGGTAAGTTTGATCTATATAAAGTGCCTCTGAAGAGCCTGTCTGTGGGTAGTCACAATTTTGAGTATATTCTCGATTCGGAATATTTCAAAAAGATTGACAGTCCGGAAGTTCAAAGGGGTAAGGTTTCAGCAAAAGTTGTTGTTAAATATAACGGCAGCGATTATGAAGTCAGCTTTCAGGTTGAAGGAAGTATTGTTGTACCTTGCGACAGGTGTCTTGACGATATGGACTTGCTCATCAACCAAAAAAGCAGGTTGATTGTTAAGCTTGGTCAGGATTATTCTGAGGAAAGTGATGAAATCATCGTAATCCCGGAGTCTGAAGGAGAAATCAATTTGGCTTGGTTTTTATATGAGGTTATAGCTTTGAGTATTCCTATTAAGCATGTTCATGCTCCGGGGAAATGCAATAAATCTATGACTATTAAGTTAAATAAGCATACAGCCAGATCTGCCGGTAACGGTAATGGTTCTGATTCGGGTTTTGGCTCTGATGATGGATCTGACTCAGGCTTTGGCTCGGGTGACAGAGGTGGCGATGCAGGAGATTTGGACGACGACATCGATGACTTTGATGAGTTGGAAATTGATATCGAACCTGATGACGTGAAAATAGACCCGAGATGGGACGAATTAAAAAAAATTATCGATAATAACTAATTATTTAAAAAAAAATGGCACATCCTAAACACAAACACTCAAACACCAGAACGGCTAAGAGAAGAACTCACGACAAAGCAGCAATGCCTACACTGGCAGCTTGTCCACAATGCGGTGCCCTGCATATTTATCACACAGTTTGCCCTGAATGTGGATATTACAGAGGCAAAATCGCTATCGAAAAGCCTGAGGCTGCTGTTTAAAGCAAGTGGAAAGAATGAATGCCCTGAGCAAAATACCAGCATAAGGCGCATTTGTTTGAAATGATAAATAAGCCTGGAAGATAAATTTCCGGGCTTTTTTATGTTTACTTTGCTTTTTAATACGTATTTTTGCACAAAATTTGAAAAAATGAGAAATTTTAACGCAATTATTACAGGTGTCGGCGGGTACGTTCCCGATGGTGTTATAACTAATGAGGATCTTACCAAATTGGTCGAAACCTCGGACGAATGGATTACTACCCGTACCGGAATTAAAGAAAGGCGTGTTCTTAAGGATGAGAAGCTTGGTGCTTCTTACATGGGTGTTAAGGCTGTACAGGAATTACTTGTAAAAACTAACACAAAACCTGAGGAAGTTGATGCAATCATTTGTTCTACAACGACTCCCGACTATATATTTCCTTCCACAGCTTCAATTATTGCTGAGCAATGTGGTATAAAAAATGCATTTGCATATGACCTGGCTGCAGCTTGCAGCGGTTTCCTTTTTGGACTTGTTAATGGCGCAACTTTTGTTGAGTCGGGACGTTTTAAAAAGGTTATTGTGGTTGCTGCTGAAAAAATGACATATATAACTGACTACACCGACCGCACTACATGTGCTTTGTTTGGTGATGGTGCCGGTTGTGTAATGTTGGAACCGGGAAATAAAGATCTTGGTTTGATTGACAGCGTTTTGCATACAGATGGTTCGGGTTTGCCATATCTTCACATGAAGGCTGGCGGTAGCGCGAACCCGGCAACTCACGAAACAATCGATAAACACGAGCATTTTATTTATCAGGAAGGTCAGACTGTCTTCAAAACCGCGGTCACCAAAATGGTTGAAGCATCGGAAGAGATGAAGGTGCGTAACAATATTGATGCTGAAGATGTTAACTGGGTAATTCCTCATCAGGCAAATCTCCGCATTATCGACGCGATTGCTCGTACAATGAGGGTTCCTGCCGAAAAGGTTGTTGTGAATATTCACAAATATGGTAATACTTCATCTGCTTCTATTCCAATTTGTTTGTGGGAATACGAGAAGCAGTTTAAGAAAGGCGATGTGATGATTATGTCTGCTTTTGGTGCCGGATTCTCATGGGGGTCTGTTTACCTTAAATGGGCTTACTAATCTCAACTAATTCAGCCGGCGTTCGTTAACTCCGAAACCGCCGGCTTTTATATTTTCTCCATCTGGTCTAAGCGTAGTACCAGCCTCAGGCAACTCTGCCACCGGTAAGTTTAATCCGTTGACAGAGTGTTTTAATTAGCTGCCAGCAGTAGCATTAAACTGTTACCAGTAGTAGCATTAAACTGTTACCAGTAGTAAATTAAACTGTTACCAGCAATAACATTATACTGTTGTCAACGGTAAAATTAATCCAGTCCTGTTAGCATTGGCATTAAGCGAGCTCCGCGAGCGTTTGGCATTAAGGCCCAGCCGCCTGGCATTAAGCGAGCTCCGCGAGCGTCTGGCATTAGAAAAGCCTCCGGCTTTTCGTTTGGCATTTAGCAAGCCCCGCGAGCGCCTGGCATTTAGCTAACGAAGTGAGCGCCCGGCACTAACCCCGCCCCGCAAACATTTCACTAATAACTAATAACTAATAACTGATCACTAATCACTAACAACTAATAATCACTTCTTTCATGCATAAAGCCGGTTTCGTCAATATTGTAGGGAATCCTAACGTGGGTAAGTCAACTCTGATGAATAATCTTGTTGGCGAGAGGATTTCTATAATTACTTCAAAGGCGCAAACCACCCGCCACAGAATTATGGGCATTGTCAATAGTGATGATTTTCAGATAGTTTATTCTGATACTCCTGGGGTGTTGGCACCTAACTATAAGTTGCAGGAGTCGATGCTGAATTTTTCACAGTCGGCTTTGCTTGATGCTGATATCTTGTTGTATGTTACTGATACTGTTGAGACTATCGATAAGCATCAGGATTTTTTAAGGAAGGTTAACGGATTAGCGGTTCCGGTATTGGTGATTATTAATAAAATTGATTTGACTACTCAGGAGGCTCTTGAGAGGCAGGTGAATGAGTTGAAGGTGTTGATGCCTTCGGCTGAGATTGTTCCTGTTTCGGCTTTGAGGAAGTTTAATCTGGATTATATTCTTAAGAGAATTCTTGAGTTGTTGCCTGAATCGCCGCCTTATTTTGATAAGGATGCGTTGACTGATAAGCCGGCCAGATTTTTCGTGAATGAAATTATTCGTGAGAAGTTACTGCTTTATTATCAGAAGGAAATACCCTATGCATCTGAAGTAATGGTTGAATCTTTTCAGGACGAAAAGGATATCGTGAAGATATCGGCTGTGATTATTGTTGAGCGTGATACGCAAAAGGGTATTATTATTGGTCATGGTGGTAAGGCTTTGAAGAAAGTTGGCACGGAGGCCAGAAAAGATATTGAGGCTTTCTTGAATAAGAAGGTTTTTCTGCAACTGTTTGTTAAGGTTGAAAAAGACTGGAGAAACAGGGATAATAAGCTGAAATCGTTTGGTTATCAGCTGGATTGATTTTTGATACCGGCTGTCAGGGCGGCATGGTCTGCTGTGTAAGTGTTGATTTTAAAAAAAAATATTGGAGGCGAGCGGGATGCTTGTCGGATTACTTTGAGAATTAAATAATATGGGAAATATAGTAGCTATTGTAGGACGTCCTAACGTCGGTAAATCAACTCTTTTCAATCGTTTGACTAAAAGTCGTCAGGCTATTGTTGATGAGGAGTCCGGAACCACTCGTGATCGTCAGTATGGTCTTGCGGAATGGTCTGGTGTTGAGTTTTCGGTTATTGATACCGGAGGCTGGGTGGACAAGTCGGGAGATTTGTTTGAGAATGAAATTAAAAAGCATGTTTCTATTGCTCTTGAAGAGGCTGATGTAATCATTTTTATGGTTGATGTCATGAATGGTCTTACTGACCTTGATATGTCTGCTGCTAAGATTTTGCGTAATACTAAAGATCGTCCTATTCTTTTGGTTGCGAATAAAGCTGATACTTTTGATATGGGCTTTATGGCTGCTGAATTTTATGGCCTGGGCTTGGGTGATCCTATTGCTCTTTCGGCTATAAATGGTAGTGGTACTGGTGATTTCCTCGATTTGCTTATTAGTAAGTTTCCTAATAAAACTGAGGCTGAGGTTTTGGAAGATCTTCCGAAAATTGCAGTTGTGGGTCGTCCTAATGCTGGTAAATCTTCTCTTGTTAATGCTTTTATTGGTGAGGAGCGTAATATTGTTACTCCTATTGCCGGAACCACGCGTGATTCGATTTATACCCGTTACAACAAGTTTGGTTTTGATTTTTATCTTATTGATACTGCCGGTATCAGAAAGAAGGGTAAGGTAACTGAAGATCTTGAGTATTATTCTGTAATGCGTTCTATAAGGGCTATTGAGAATGCTGATGTTTGTGTGCTTATGATTGATGCAACAAGGGGTATTGAGAGTCAGGATATGAATATTTTCTCTTTGGTTGATAGAAATAATAAAGGTCTGGTTGTTTGTGTTAACAAGTGGGACCTTGTTGAGGATAAAGAGAATAAAGCTGTTAAGTATATGGAGAAATCTATTCGTGAGCGTTTTGCGCCTTTTGTGGATTTTCCTATAGTATTTACTTCTGCTGTTAGCAAACAGCGTATTTTTAAGGCTCTGGAGCTTGTTAAGCATACTTATGAAAACCGCCACAGGC
>CAZFUO010000123.1:0-7287 GCA_964522065.1 uncultured Bacteroidales bacterium
GGCATTCAAAAACCCATCCCGCACCAGCCACTAAAAACTAAAAAACTAATCACTACTCACTCTCCTCCTTCCTCACTATCATCCCACTCAATTCCCAAAGCATATAGAGTGGGAGAGCTACAAGAGTGAGAGTGAATGGGTCGCCTGTTGGAGTTATAACTGCTGCGATAAATACTAGAATGACTATGGCGTGTTTTCTCCATTTTTTGAAAAAAGAACGGGTTATCAGGCCAAGTTTCGAGAGTAGGAGTGCAAGCATTGGCATTTCGAAAATAATACCCATTGCCAGGTTCATGCTTACAAATGTGCTGATGTAAGAATCTAATGAAAGTTGGTTTACAATGTGATCACTAAGTTGGTAACCGGCAAGAAATCTTAGTGTCATGGGGAAAATTATAAAATAGCTTACGGCCATTCCTGTATAGAAAAGCATTGCTCCTAAAAGGAAGGCTATGCTGATGCTCTTTTTTTCTTTATCGTAAAGGGCGGGTCTGACAAAATTCCATATCTCGAAAAGTATGTATGGGAAAACCACAAGAGTGGCTATCATAAACGAACTTCTGATATGAATTAAAAACTGTGAGGTTAGCTGAATATTTATCAGACTGATTTTAAAGTCAGGATTGCAAAAATCTGTCGACATCCCTATGAGGTTGCCGACATAACAAAACAAACTGTAAATTGGAAAGTCTCCGTAACATGGAGCAAGTATTACTGTATCAAAAAAAGTCGGCATTACTATAAATAAGCCAACCGAAGCAAGTACAGCTACAGCCAGAACCCTGAATATAACTTTTCTAAGCTCATCCAGATGATCCCAAAAAGTCATTTCTTCCATTGCAGACAAAAATTATTTCTTCTCGGGTTCTTCAGGGTCTTTCTTTATTTCTTCTTCAACATCTTTAATTCCATCTTTGAAATTACGTATTCCCTTTCCAAGGCCTCTCATTAGTTCAGGTATTTTTTTACCACCAAAAAGCAGAAGCACCAAAAGAGCCAGAATTATCCATTCCGAACCGTTAGGCAAAGATAAAAGCAGAAAATCGGTATTCATATTTAAAATGTTTTTTACGAGTTGACACAAATGTACGTCATATGATTTAAATTATTCATTCCGGGCTTAAGTTTTTCTGTTTTTTTTGGATTTACGATGCCCTGTGTTTATCTTTGCCTCAAATTTTGGTTAATCTAATTACTGACCTGCTATGCCTAAACCTTCACTTCGCGGAGCTAGTATGCCCGCATCTCCAATCCGTAAGCTTGTGCCCCTTGCTGACAAAGCTCGTGCAAAAGGTACAACCATTTATCATCTTAATATTGGTCAACCCGATATAAAGACGCCTGAAGCGGGATTGGAAGCGGTTAGAAATATTAAACGCGACATACTTGAATACAGCCCCAGTGAGGGAATTCTGAGTTTTAGAAAAAAACTTGTAGAGTATTACAGTCGTTTTAAGATAGATGTAAGTGTTGAAGATATCATCGTTACAACCGGTGGTTCTGAGGCAGTACTTTTTGCATTTATGGCTTGTCTCGATCCGGGAGATGAAATTATTGTTCCCGAACCCGCTTATGCCAATTATACTGCTTTTGCCATGTCAGCCGGTGCTGTCATCAAACCATTACAGTGTACTATTGAAACAGGCTTTGCACTGCCACCGGTTTCGGAGTTTGAGAAGCTCATCACTCCAAAGACTAAAGCAATAATGATTTGCAATCCGAACAATCCTACAGGTTATTTGTACACTAAAGATGAGATGAATCAAATCAGAGATTTAGTCAAAAAGTACGATTTGTATTTATTTTCAGATGAAGTATATCGTGAATTTTGCTACACAGGTGCACCTTATATCTCTGCCTGTCATCTGGAAGGCATTGAGCAGAATGTGGTTTTGGTAGATTCGGTTTCGAAGAGATATAGTGAATGCGGTATCAGGATAGGTGCCATTATTACTAAAAACGAAACCGTGAGAAATCATGTTATGAAGTTTTGCCAGGCAAGGTTAAGTCCTCCATTATTGGGTCAGATTGTAGCCGAAGCTTCGATTGATTGCCCTGATGAGTATCTTAAAGATATGTACAATGAATATATAGGCCGCAGGGATTTTCTGATTAATTCTTTAAATCAAATTCCCGGTTGCTATTCTCCAATACCAATGGGCGCATTTTATACTGTGGCCAGATTGCCAATTGATGATGCTGATAAATTCTGTGCATGGTTGCTTGGTGAGTTTGAGTATGAAGGTCAAACAGTTATGATAGCTCCTGCTTCAGGATTTTACACAACACCAGGTGTCGGACGTGATCAGGTAAGATTAGCATATTGTATCAATAAAGAAAAGCTGGCAGCTGCAATGACAGTCTTAAAGAAGGCTCTGGAGGTTTACCCCGGACGCACTATCTGATATGAAACTTGAATCTTTTATTGCAAGACGTCTTTTTTTTCGTAAAAGCGAAGGCGGAAAAAAGACAGGCCCTTCAGTAAAGATTGCTGTTATTGGTATAACCGTTGGCCTGGCTGTAATGATTGTAGCAGTTGCAGTCGTGCTGGGATTCAAGAGAGAGGTCAGAGAAAAAATAGTTGGTATGGGAGCTCACATTCAGGTTACCAGCTATTATTCAAATTTCACATATGAGATGAACCCGCTGGTTGCTCCCGACTCTATGCTGTCGAGACTTGCTGCCATTGATGGTGTCAGACATGTTCAGCGTTTATATACCAAGCCCGGTATGATAAAAACCGATGAGGATTATCAGGCTGTGGTTTTTAAGGGGGTTGATACAGGTTTCGACAACAGGTTTTTAAGTCAGAGCTTAGTAAGAGGAGAGTTTCCTGATTATTCAAGTCCATCAAATCAGGTGTTGATATCAGAGTACATTTCCAAACTTATGCACCTTGATGTAGGCAGTTCATTTTTAGCTTATTTTGTAAAGGAAGATGCTGTAGCAGCCAGAAAATTTACTGTTAGCGGAGTTTACAATACATATTTTTCAGCTTACGATAAGGCATTTGTAATAACAGACTCAAGACATATCAAAAAACTAAATCTGTGGTACGACAACGAAGCCGGAGGTATTGAGATTTTCTTTAAGTCTATGGAAGGCTTTGATAAATCAGAAGAACTTGTTATTCAAACAATGAGAAATATTTCTGCTGAGGAAGACGCAGTTTACTACATTAAAAATCTTTACGAGATGAACCCCGACCTGTTCGGCTGGCTCGACTTGCTTGATATGAATGTTATCCTCATACTGTTTATAATGATTTTTGTATCAGGCTTTAATATCATTTCCGGTATCCTGATTTTGATACTTGAAAAGACAAATATGATAGGTGTACTAAAAGCCCTTGGTGCAAGCAGCAACAGAGTTAGAAAACTCTTTATACACTACTCGTTTTTCCTTATCGGGAAGGGCCTACTCTGGGGTAACTTAATTGGCTTAAGCATACTTTTTATGCAAAACTACTTTAAGGTATTAAAACTCGATCCTGAAGTATATTACGTCAATTTTGTGCCAGTCGAAATTAATGGCTGGATTATTCTTGCACTCAACGCCGGAACCGTACTAATCTCACTGGCCGTGGTTTTGATACCTTCTGCTCTGATCTCAAAAATACAACCGGTGAGGGCGATAAGATTTGAATGATAGTGATTAGTTTTTAATGATTAGTTTTTAGTGGGATGGAACATCATTTTCAGTTAATAGTTAATAGTTTTTAGTGATTAGTTTTTAGTGGGATGGAACATCATTTTCAGTTAATTACTGTGAATGGTTTTTAGAGTGTTTTTACTGCCCGTAACCAATGCAGTTACTTCTACAACAACGAAAGACCTCATATGGGTAAGACCTGGACAGTAAGTCTAAATCGCTCACAAACAACGCTTAAGCTTTAAGTATAAACTCCACAAACTATAAGTATAAACTTTTTCATCTATAAGTATAAACTTTCCCAACTATAAGTATAAACTTTTTCAACTATAAGTATAAACTTTTCCTGTTGTAGCAAACAGCATTTACACTACAAAATTAAGTTCTATTTAAATAGATTTCAGCCTATTCATTCCAAAATTCACTAAAAACATATTAAGAGACTAGCTGAAAATGATGTTCCACCCCACTAAAAACTAATCACTAATCACTAAAAACTATTAAAGAGACTAGCTGAAAATAATGTTCCACCCCACTAAAAACTAATCACTAAAAACTAAAAAAAAAGAGCCCCCCGAAGAGCGCTCTTTTTTGGAAAATAAGGTGTTCGATGGTAAGAGATTTTATGCCTGATTTCCCTTTTTGCTTTCTTCAACAATAGCGTCAATTACTGCAACTGCAGTAACGTTAACTATGTCTCTGACCGAGCTTTCAACGTCTGTAAAGTGAATAGGTTTATTAAGACCCATCTGGATTGGACCAATCGATTCGCTGTCAGTCATAGCCTGAAGCAATTTATAAGCTGCATTAGCTGAGCTTAAGTTAGGGAATATTAATGTGTTAACATCTTTGCCTTTTAGTCTTGAGAAAGGATAAATACGATCTCTGATATCTTTGTCCAAGGCAAAGTTTACCTGCATTTCACCATCAATAGCAAGATCAGGGAATTCCTTCTGAATTCTCGAAACCGCTTCATGTACAGAAGCTGGACTTCCGGTCTGATCTGAACCAAAGTTTGAATATGATAGCATTGCAATTCTTGGTTCCATTGCAAAGAAGTTTACAGTATTTGCTGCCAGTTTAACAACGTCTGTAAGTGTTTCAGTAGATGGATGACGGTTTATTAAAGTGTCGGCAAGGAAATATGTGCCTTTTTTACCATTAATAATGTGCATGGTTCCGAAATGCTTGTAGCCTTCTCTGATGCCGATTACTTCTTTAGCAACCTTAATTGTATTTGAATATTTAGTGTAAAGACCTGTAATAAAAGCATCAGCCTCACCGGTTTCGACCATCATCATACCGAAGTAGTTTCTTTCAAACATTTTATCGCTCGATTCCTGATAGTTTGCACCTTCTCTGGCACGTTTTTCAGCAAGTATTCTTGCATATCTGTCGCGTCTTTCAGCTTGATTATCATGTCTTAAGTTTACTATTTCAATACCTTCAAGACTTAAGTCAAGTTCGTCGGCAAGCTTTGTTATTCTTTCGTCGTTACCAAGCAGAATTGGGTAGCAGATACCTTCGTTTTTAGCTTCAACAGCAGCTTTCAACATGTTAGGGTGAATTGCTTCTGCAAACACTACCTTTTTAGGATTGCTTCTTGCCAAATCCATAAACTGACGGGTAAAAGTACTTTCATAGCCCATCAATTCGCGAAGGTGGTTTTTGTATGCATCCCAGTCCTCAATATTTTTTCTTGCAACACCCGAATCCATTGCTGCTTTAGCAACAGCTACCGAAACCTCGGTAATCAGTCTTTGATCTACAGGTTTTGGTATAAAATAGTCTCTGCCGAAAGTAAGTCTTTTTACATTGTAAGCAGCATTTACTACATCTGGAACAGGCTCTTTTGCCAAAGCTGCAATTGCTTTTACAGCAGCAAGTTTCATTTCTTCGTTGATAGCTGTAGATCTGACATCTAAAGCCCCTCTGAAAATATATGGGAATCCAATTACGTTGTTTATCTGTAGCCATTAAAACATCAGGGCGGGCAGACATTGCATCATCGTAAGAAATTTCAGGAATAGGATTGGCCAGAGCAAAAACTATAGGATTTTCGGCCATAGACCTTACCATATCTTTTGATAACACATTTCCTTTTGACAAACCTAAAAATACATCAGCACCTTTTATAGCGTCTTCAAGTGTTTTAAGATCTGTTCTGGACGTTGCAAAATATTTTTTTGATTCATTTAAGTCTGTTCTGGCAAGAGAGATAACTCCCTTACTATCCAGCATTATTATATTTTCTTTTTTTGCACCAAGAGCAATATAAAGCTTTGTACATGAGTTTGCAGATGCACCGGCACCGTTTACAACGATTCTTACATCTTCAATTTTCTTTCCTGCAACATCAAGTGCATTAATCAAACCTGCACTGGAAATAATGGCTGTTCCGTGCTGGTCGTCATGCATTAATGGAATATCCAGCTCTGCTTTTAATCTTTCCTCGATTTCAAAACATTGAGGAGCTTTAATATCTTCAAGATTAATTCCACCAAATGTAGGAGCTATTGCTTTTACAGCCTGAATAAATCTTTCAGGATCTTTCTCATCTATCTCAATATCAAATACATCAATACCTGCATAAATCTTGAAAAGTAGTCCTTTACCTTCCATTACAGGTTTACCTGCAAGTGTACCAATGTCACCAAGTCCAAGGACAGCGGTTCCGTTAGAAATTACTGCAACAAGATTTCCTTTTGCTGTATAGTCATAAGCTGCCTGAGGGTCTTTTTCAATTTCAAGACAAGGTTCTGCTACACCGGGAGAATATGCTAGTGATAAATCTGTTTGTGTACTGTGAGGTTTGGTTGGAATAACTTCAATTTTGCCGGGTTTCCCCTGAGAATGATAAAGCAATGCTGCTTCTTTTGTAACTTTAGCCATTATTTGAGAACTTTACAGAATTAATATCTACAAAAACCGTGCAAAGATACCCTTTTTGGTAATAAAACAATTCTCTTTGTGCTCTTTTTATGTCAATTGATAGTGAAAAAACTTAAATTTGTAACAAATTTTAAAATTTAGTAAGTGATGGGAAAGTTGCTGGACAAAATTGCCGAAGGAAAGCCTTTGGTTTCTGATGGAGCGTGGGGTACATTTTTACAATCTAAAGGTTTAAAACCCGGAGATTGTCCTGAATACTGGAATCTTGAAAAAAAGGCTGAGGTCTCTCAGATAGCCAAAAGTTATATTGATGCCGGTGCCGATATGATTGAAACTAATAGTTTTGGTGCAAATCGATTTAAACTTGAATATTTTGATCTCGAAGAGAGAGCTTACGAAATAAATAAGGCAGCAGCAGAGGCTTCGAAGTCTGTAGTGCAAAATGGTGTGCTTGTTTTAGGTTCGATAGGCCCAACCGGAAAATTTCTTATTACCGGTGAAGTTAGCGAAGAAGAACTTTATAATGCATTTATGGAACAGGCCAAAGGTTTGCATCATGGTGGTGCAGATGCTATTATTATCGAAACCATGACAGATCTGGATGAAGCTGTTATTGCAGTTAAGGCTGCAAAAGCTACCGGACTTGATGTGGTTTGTACATTGACATTCGATGCATTACCTGATGGAACATACAGAAGTATGATGGGTGTTTCACCTTCTGATATGATAGAACCACTTATACAG
>CAZFUO010000124.1:0-7273 GCA_964522065.1 uncultured Bacteroidales bacterium
CACCACCTGCAACCGAAGCTATTAAAGATAATCCCTTTTCAAGCTTGGCTACTTCGATATTTCCAACATTCTCAATCGCTACCTGAACATCGTTCATTGGACGACCAATTCTGGAAATACCTTTCTCAATCATTCTTGAACTGGGATTGTTGGTTTGCCTGCATAACTTTTTAGCAGAATCAACTTTTCCATCTACAATATAGTCTTTTATTTTACTCATAAATGTCGGATCGCTTTTTGATGCGGCATTTATAACTCTTAATCTTTCAACAAAAATATAGACTGCAAGAAAAAAAAGCACTACTAAAGGTATCATAAGCCATCCACCCTTTAGAGCCATATCCATAAAGCTAATTGATACTTCCTGAGTAGCCTGTTGGCTTACATCTGATAATACTGGTAAAGATTCCTTAGTCGCAGACTGAATAAGTAGAAATGGATTCATATGGTTTAAATTAAGTCAGACAATTTTTATAAGATTGAATAGTATTTTTAATACCCAGATACAATGCGTCAGCAATTAGTGCATGACCTATCGAAACCTCTTCTATCCAGGGTATTACACTATGAAAATAACTCAGGTTTATAAGGCTGAGGTCATGACCTGCATTTACACCCAGTCCGATTTTTCTTGCAACTTTAGTCGCTTCAAGAAAAGGTAAAACAGCCTCTTCTTTATTTACACTATACATTGACGCATAAGGCTCAGTGTATAGTTCAATTCTGTCGGCACCAATTTTTGCTGCACTTTCAATGAACTTAATCTCTGTTCCAACAAAGATAGAAGACCTTATACCGTTATTTCTGAGTTCTTCTACAATCTCACTCAGAAATCTGTAATTTGCAATTGTATCCCAGCCTGAATTTGAGGTAATAGCCTCGTGAGCATCAGGAACCAAAGTTACCTGATTTGGTTTAACCTTAAGAACCAGATCCATAAAAGATGGAATAGGGTTACCCTCGATATTAAATTCTGTTGTGATTGCCTGTTTTAGCTTAAAAACATCGTCATATCTAATATGTCTCTGGTCAGGTCGGGGATGAACTGTAATTCCTTCTGCACCGAAATCTTCGCAATCCAAAGCAAATTTTAACACATCAGGGATATTTCCTCCTCTGGCGTTTCTCAGAGTAGCAATTTTATTGATATTTACACTTAGTTTTGTCATTTCATAAAGTTTTCTCACATTTGTATCTGCACATACAGTGCAAAGTTAATGCTTTTGACTAATGTTTGCGCTATGTATAAGTTGATTTTCAGTTATCTTTTGATATTTTAATACAGTCAGGATGAGAGTTGTTGTTTTTGGTAGCAGGTTTCAGTCTGAAAAACTGAATCAGGTTTTTCATGTTTTCAGTATTCTTAATAAACATGACGTTGAAATATACGTTTGCAGGTCGTTTTATGATTTTCTTACAACAGTACTTAACGACCTTCCCAGCATAGCAGGGGTTATCGAAGATGAAATAACAGATGCTGATTTTGCCATAAGCATTGGAGGAGATGGTACATATCTTAAGACCTCTCATAATATTGTTGATAAAAATATTCCGGTTATCGGAATAAATACAGGCCGGCTTGGTTTTTTAGCTGATGTTGAGAGTTCAGAAATGGACGATCTGATGAAAGATCTAAAGTCAGGAAATTTTGGTATTTCAGAGCAGAGACTACTTAAGCTAAAAATAGGAGATGACCAGTTCAGGCAAATACCATGCGCTCTTAATGAAATCGCTTTTTTGAAGCGGGATACCTCATCTATGATTAACATACATGTCACAGTTAACGGAGAGTATCTTAACGGATATCAGGCAGATGGCCTTATCGTGGCAACTCCAACTGGCTCAACAGCATATGCTTTAAGCGTTGGTGCGCCTATAATTATGCCTGGCAGCAGAAGTCTGATTATTGCGCCGGTAGCTCCGCATAATCTTACAGTAAGACCAATCATAATTGATGACAGTTCAGTGATAGACCTTGAAATTGAAAGCCGCAGTCAGAGCTTCCTGGTTTCGCTGGATGGAAATTCTTTTACTATGCCATGTTCAGTAAAAATGCAGGTTTCACTGGCAGATTATACTATAAAGGCAGTTAAAAGATACAATCATTCTTTCATAAATACTCTCCGAAAGAAACTTATGTGGGGTTTAGACCCAAGAGATGAATCAAGAATGTAATTCAGACAATAAGATTTAACGGACCTTCTTTGATTTCTGCGTCATATTCTGCAGGTTGTGGAAATATGCCGTCGGGTATAATTACATGATGTGCAATAAACCTTAAAGCTCTGGTTTTTGCCCATGAATATCCAATACCAATTGTAAAAATCATAATCAGTGCATTTCCAACTAAAAGCTCAAACACTTGCAAAGTATTAGCATTTGAAGTAATGTTTATCTCCTGATTTTCTTTTTTGATTACAAGATTTGATACAATATACTCAAAAATGCTCTTAAACATCCATATGCTGTAAATACCCATAGTGATAGATGTCAGCAAGACTCCTTTCAAATAAATTGGGAAGAGCTTTTTACCGTCGCCCCTGAAATAAAAAGAAATATTTCCCATTTTTATTTTTGGCAATATATATTTGAGAGTATTTACTATCAGCCATGGTGTAAACAAACCTGCAGTCAGATAAGTCAAAATATAATTGCCCATAAATTGGGGTGCAAACTCTCCTGACTTACCCGAATAATTTAAGTTGAAACCGCTCCAGTATGTAGATTTCATCCTGTATGTCAAAGTGCCGTTAATGCAAAGTCCTGTAATATAAAATGCAAGAAATGTGCAAAGTATAACTGTAAGCGAATAAATAATGTTTGCAAACAAAGATTGACTGGTGTATGCGACAAGAAATCCACCGCTAATACAAAAAACCATAAGAAGCAATATAGTAAGCCAAAGTTTAATATATCCTTTATAATACTCTTTCAGGTCTCCTTCAAAAGAAAAATCAACACCCTCAAATCCTGATTTGGAATATAGATATTTAAGCTCTTTAATTTTTGCCCAGGGATGTAGCAAGCCCAGGGATAATATGCTGACAATAAATTTGACGGCTCTGATCTTAAACAAATCCAGGCCTTTGCCTTCAAAATGTAATGAGTTCATAGTCTTATTTTCTATTTATCTTGGTTTTGTAATTAATAATTTCTCCCTCAGGTGTAACTCCCTGTATGGTAACAGTGTAAGTGCCTACAGCATCAGCAGAATAGAAAAACAATTCAGCTTTACCACTCTCATCGGTTGTTACGTTTGGTTTCCAGTATATAGTCGAACGCAAATCTGGTATTGTACTTTGCTTAACATCAGGATTTTCGTATTCAGGTAATCTGAATTCAAATGAATTTGTGTATCCCAGTGGGCTTACAACTGCTTGCCACGGTTGAGGCCCTGTATTTACTTTTGCAAGATCTTCACCTCTTTTTAAGTAAACACAGATAACTCCATTTGCACCTTGCGATCCGTAAATAGCGGTTTCGCCGGGATCTTTAAGAATGTCTATCAGTTTAACTTCCATTGGATTGATGGTGTTAAGATCATCCATTGTATATTCTATGTTATCAACCATAATTAATGGTCTTTTATTTCTCATAAGTACACCATTGCCTGTTTCATCAATAGTAATACCCGGAATCATCATAAGTGCATCAATAATTCTGCCTGCTGTCTCAAGTTTATCTTCACCAATAGACTGAGATGGTCTGAAATACATTGCCCCTCTGTCTTTTCTGAGAGATTCCATTTTATCCTCTTTTTTTGCAACAATCTCGATTTTGTCAAGATTGATAACCATCATTCCATTGTCATAGAAGTACTTATTTCTTCTCCTTTCTAATACAGACTTAAGTTCTTTTTCAGGCAAAATC
Source organism: uncultured Bacteroidales bacterium (assembly GCA_964522065.1). Lineage (GTDB taxonomy): Bacteria > Bacteroidota > Bacteroidia > Bacteroidales > UBA1402 > UBA8389. The sequence goes on from CAZFUO010000124.1 coordinate 3,871, forward strand.
TCTTCCGCATTTTCTGGCATGACTATTTTTACATCAGGAAACGTATCTTTATCAACAGTTATATCTGTGAAATTATGTTTCTTGTCTGCATGCAAAAGTATTTGTGTGCTATCAGGAAACTCAAAACCCTGAAATTGAAACCGCCCGTCTTTGTCAGTAACTGCTGCATCAATATGCATTCTCTTTTGCACCAGCATTGATACATTTATGTCGGGTATCCCCCTTTTTGCCGGGAAAGTCGACACCTTACCTGTCAATACCGAGCCAATTTCCAGAGCAAATGTATCGCCTCTTGAGAATATACCTTTTACAACCGAAGGGATGTTATATCTGTCCCATTTGTTGTTAATCATCAGAACATCAAGTTCAGATACTACTTTCTTATCATTGTTGACAAAGTATTGATTTGGGTTGTTAAGCTGATATTTTAAATCGGACTCAAGTAAAAAATAGCTTTCAATAGTTCTTTCCCCGAGATTTACCTTAACGTCATTATCGTCAGTAACACTTATTGAAAAGTTGCCTTTAACAGGCTGACCTTTAGAATTTAAAAGTGTTACAGATGCTCTTACCTGATCTCTCTTGGCATAGCTTTGCTTATTTGTAATAAAATCGATTTTAGCCTTATCTTTTCCATTTATAAAAATGATTCTGTTGCTAAGTGTGTTTCCATTTTTATCGAGAAGGCAAAATTCGGTTATGCCGCTATACATTCCTCTTTTTGAAGTGGTTATAGTGTGTTTATCGGATGTGATAATATTTTGAGAAACCGGGATGCCGCGTTGATGTGAAATAAGGTATAATGTGTCATTTAATTTTGAAGACTCCGATATAAGAGTCTGTATCATAATTATACTATCATTTTGTTGTATGCTCAATGCATATTTTCTGTCACTTACTGCCGGTAGAGATATAGTTTTTTTAATTCCACCCTGATCTTCACAAATTGCTTTATATGACTTACCCTTTACAGGTATAAAAGAAACCAGACCGATACCATTCTTGTTACTCTTGAATGTGCATATTTCATTATTCTCGTTATCAGTAATTCTTCCACTCACAATAGCAGGGTTTCCTGAAGAGTTTACAGCTTTAAACCCGGTCATTTGTAATGTTCCTGAAATCAATGCCCCGCCTTCAGGGAAGAAGCCTACTTCATAAGAGTATTCTGCTTTAACAACAGTATTTTTTTTGTTCTTCGAGCCAACATTAAGAGCGGCTTCGTTTTCCAATACTTTTTGCATTGGATTTCCAATAAAGATATTTGTTCGGTAAAACCACTCCTCATCGAGGTTTCTCATATAATTAGTATATGCTCTAAGTGAGTACCAGCCTTGTAAAATATCTGAAGGTATATCTAATTGTCCAAAATGCATGCCGCTGTTTGGTCGGAATTTTCTTCTAATTACAATATTATTGTCTTTATCAATAAGTTCCACATATACATAGCGACTCATAACAAACGGAGTATGCAGAGATGCATGTATAAGATGTGCCCTGAACCATAGTCTTTCCCCGGCAGAGTACAGGTTTTTGTCTAAATGCAGATATAACTTTTCCTGAGGAAAGCTTTTTATCTGACTTGCAAGCCTCGATAAAGCCTGTTTTGATGTTTCAGGCATGGCATTTTGTGCCTGTAAAAGAGATAAGGAAGCTAAAACTGACAAGATTAGTACAGGCAACTTTTTGGTAATCATATCTTGATTTTTATTTTGATGGCCGAAATTATGAAAAAAAACGGCACAAAAAAAAGCAGCCGGGTTAAAAGCTGCTTTTATTAAGGTATATTTAGAAAAAAAGTGATTAAACTCTTTTTTCTTTGATACGTGCCTTCTTACCGGTAAGCTTACGAAGGTAGAATAGTTTAGCTCTGCGAACTTTACCAACTTTATTTACGGTAATACTTTCGATAAATGGTGATTCAAGAGGGAAAATACGTTCAACACCAACGTTTTCTGACATTTTACGAACTGTAAAACGTTTCTTTTCGCCATGTCCGTTGATTTTGATAACTACTCCGCGGTATTGCTGAATACGCTCTTTGTTACCTTCTCTAATGCGGTATGCAATTGTTACAGTGTCACCGCTTTTGAATGAAGGATGTTCTCTGCCTGTGGAAAAAGCCTGTTCGGCGACTTTCATTAAATCCATAATGCTCTGAATATTAAGTTATAGAATGGCGCAACATAACAGGCTACTCTATTTCCTGCCAGCGATTACGCAAAGCGGGTGCAAAGAAATGAAAAAAAATCATCATATACAATAAAATTTAGTACTTTCGCCATAAAAATTACAGATATGTATTTAAGATCGTGCGTTTTATTATTGTTGATGTTCTATGCTTTCTCCTCTGGAGCGCAGCTTAAACTTGAATCTTATCAAAACATGGTGGTTGACAGCAGTTATGATAAGGATATTAATCTGAAAATGCAGAAAAAGCTTGATGCTTATAAGGATATTCTTGAGAAAGAGGTTACAAGAGTTATTGGATATAGTACAATGACAATGACATCTAAGGCGCCTGAAAGTTTACTGTCAAATTTTCTGGCAGACCGTTTACTTGATAAGGCTAATCAACTTACCGGTGGTAAAGCAGATATCTCAATTATAAATCTTGGCGGAATCAGGGCTCCATTAAACGAAGGCAACATAACTGTTGCATCTGTTTACAGAATAATGCCATTTGAAAATGAACTGGTTATTTTAACATTAAAGGGTTCAGATCTTTTGTCAGTGATTAAAAGTATTGCGGACGAAGGTGGAGAAGGGGTTTCAAATTTAAAGATTGAGATAAAATCCGGCAAATTAGGAAGTGTTATTGTTAAAGGTCGGCCTTTGGATGTTAACCAAAATTATGTTGTAGCAACAATGGATTATCTTGCAGATGGTAACAGTGGTATGACTGGTTTTTTAAAAGCCCTGGTAAGAAAAGATACAGGACTGAGAGTAAGAGATGTTTATATTGAACAAATTGAGGCTATTACTGCTAAAGGTGAAAAAGTCTCGTCAAGCCTTGACGGCAGGATTAAAATTTTAGAAGATGAATAAGATTTATATTGTAATATTATCACTTTTTGTAGCATTGCAAATAGATGCTGCTGTACCTTTTGTTGTACTTCATACCAATGATACTCATAGCCAGATTGAACCTTATGGTGAAGATGATAAGAGAAATGCCGGAAAGGCTGGTATACTTAGAAGAGAGGTTTTAATAAGAGAAATAAGGCAGCAAAACAAAAATGTTTTTGTGTTTGATGCAGGTGACTTTGTTCAGGGAACACCATATTTTAATTTTTTTAAGGGCAGGGCTGAGATTGAATTGATGAATTATTTGAAACCTGATGCAGTAACTCTTGGAAATCATGAGTTTGATAACGGAATAGATTTTCTTGTAGAGATGATT
>CAZFUO010000125.1:0-7267 GCA_964522065.1 uncultured Bacteroidales bacterium
CTCAGTTGATTAGTGAAATGGCTTATCAGGGTTATGAGCAAATAAGGTTAAATGAGTCTTTGTTTGAGAGTGAGTTTCGTTTTGTGAGGTTGTATGAGAACGGGCCTTTTGGAATGGTCTTTGTCGATAAGGATTTCAGGATTAAAAAAGCTAACAGTGAATATTGCCGGTTGACTGGTTATACAGAAGCAGAGCTTCAGGGTATGACATTTAAAGATATTTCTTATTCTGAAGATTTAGGTAATGATATGCCTTATGTTAAAGGTCTTATCGAAGGAAAGTTGTCTGTTTATAAAACTGAAAAACGTTATGTCAAAAAGAATGGTGAAATTATCTGGGCTTCGTTAACTATAATGCCAACTCACGATAAAAACGGTGATTTTCTTTATAATTTGGCTATTGTTGAGGATATTAATCACCGGAAGAATGTTGAAGAAGATATAAGGCTTTTGAATGAGAGAATAACCACAGCTACCAGAACTTCTCAGGTGGGTATTTGGGAATGGGATATAAAAAAGAACAAGTTATATTGGGACGAACAGATGTTTGCTCTTTATTCACTGAATAAATTTGAATTTGAAAGTTCAGTAGATACATGGTTTAATGCAATCCATCCTGAGGATAGAGAGTTTTGTAAAAATGAGCTTAGTCTGGTTCTGAAAGGAGAAAAAGATTTTGATCTTGAATTTAGGCTTGTATGGCCTGATGGTACTGTAAGATATTGTAATGCTAAGGGAGAAGTGTTTAAAAATCACGAAGGTGAGCCTGTTAAAATGCTTGGAGTCAATATTGATATTACAGATCAGAAGCTTAAAGACGATAAGTTAAAACAGAAAGACAGAGAGTTTAGAAAAATGTCGGCTAATGTGCCGGGATTGATTTTTCAGTTTATAAGAAGGCCTGATGGCAGTTATTGTGTTCCTATTGCTTCTGAGGGTATAAGAAATATTTTCGGTTGTTCACCTGAGGATGTTGTTGATAATTTTGATGCTATCGCCAGGGTTTTGCATCCTGATGATGCCGAAAGGGTTGTTAAGGAGATAGAGTATTCTGCAAATAATGTGACTTATTTTACCTGTGAATTCAGGGTGCAGATACCGGGTAGAGATGTGCAGTGGATTTATTCGCAGTCCAGTCCCGAAAAGTTGTCTGATGGTACTATTGTCTGGCATGGTTTTAATACAGATATTACTGAGTTGAAGAATACTCAAAAGACATTGAGGGAGAGTGAAGAAAAGTTTAGAAAGGCTTTTTTGACTAATCCTGATGCAATTATTATGAGTCGACTTGATGATGGTGTGATAGTTTCTGTAAATGACGGTTTTAAAGCGGTTTTTGATTATACTGATAAGGAAACCGCTGATATATGGATAGATAAAGAGGATGCCGGGAGGTTTATTTTCAAGCTTAGGAAGTTTGGTGTGGTTAAGAATTTTGAAGCAAAGCTAAATTCAAAATCGGGGGTTGTTGATGCTTTGGTTTCGGCAAGTATTATTGAACTGGACGGAGTAAGGCATATCATTAGTATAATTAAGGATATTTCTGAAAGGAAGAGGGCTGAAGATGAAATAAGAAAGCTGAATGAGTCTCTTGAATTGAGAGTTGCTGAGCGTACTGCTCAGCTGGAGGTTGCTAATCGTGAACTGGAGTCTTTCAGTTATTCGGTTTCTCATGACCTGAGAGCTCCGCTAAGACATATAAATGGATATGTGGACTTGTTAAATTCGCGGTTTCGAAATGATTTGCCTGATAAGGCTAAGCATTATTTTGATACAATATCTGATGCTTCGAGGCAAATGGGCAGGCTTATTGATGATTTGTTATTGTTTTCCAGAACCGGGCAACAGCAAATGCACAAGACCTTATTTGATATGACTGAACTTGTTAATGATGCCATCGGGAATGTGAAACCTGAAATGAAGGATAGAAGCATTAAGTTGAATGTTAAGACTATGCCTGAAGTTTATGGTGATTATTCTTTACTTAAACAGGTGTGGATAAATTTGATAAGCAATGCGGTTAAGTTTACAAAAAACAAAGAAATAGCGGAAATTTCTATTGGTTTTTGGGAAGAAAAAGATAAATTTGTTTTTCATATTCGTGATAACGGAGTTGGTTTTGATATGAAATATGCCAATAAATTGTTCGGGGTTTTTGAGCGATTGCATGATCAGGCTGATTTTGAGGGTACGGGTATAGGTTTGGCTAATGTCAAGAGAATTGTACACAGGCATAATGGTGGTATCTGGGCTGAGGCTGAACCTGAAAAAGGAGCTGCATTTTATTTTTATCTACCTAAATATTAATCTGATACCTATGGTTGAACTTAAAACTATTTTGCTTGTTGATGATAACATGATGGATGTTGAGCTTACTCTTGAGGCTTTGGGAGAGCATAACCTTGCTAATAATGTTGTGGTTGCCAAAGATGGAGTTGAGGCTATGGATTACCTGTATTGTTCAGGAAAATTTAAAGATAGAAAAGCGGGCAATCCTGCCGTGATTATGCTTGATATAAAGATGCCGAGGATGAATGGGATAGAGGTGCTTGCTGCAATTCGCGGAGATGAAAATTTAAAGTCTCTACCTATTGTTATGCTCACTTCATCCAGAGAGGAGCCTGATCTTAAGAGGTGTTATGAGCTGGGCGTTAATGCTTATGTTGTAAAACCTGTTGATTTCAAGGATTTTGTTGATGCTGTTAAAAATATTGGTTTTTTTTGGGCTTTGCTCAATGAACAACCACAATAATAGAATTTATGAATGAGCTTAATACCAAAACTGGTGGTAATCTTAAAATTCTTATTGTAGAAGATTCCAGGCACGATTTAGAGTTAATCAAAGAGCAGTTGATTGATGCCGGCTATATTTTGGAGTTAACTCATGTTTTGAATGAGGCAAGCCTTTTATTGGCTCTCAGGGAAAAAGAGTTTGACATTATTCTTTCTGATTTTAATTTACCGGGCTTCACTGCTTTTGATTCTTTGAAAATATGTAAGAAAAACGCTCCTGATACACCTTTTGTTTGTATTTCAGGTTCTATTGGTGAGGTTACAGCCACCGATTTGCTTAAACAGGGTGCTGATGATTATGTTTTGAAGGGCAGACCTGAGAGGTTGCCTTTTGCTGTAAAAAGAGCTTTGGATGATGCAAAAGAGAGAAAGGCATATCTTAATGCTGTTAAAGCATTACAGGAAAGTGAGGATCGTTTTAAACAAGTTGCTGAAAATGCTCAGGAGTGGATTTGGGAAGTCGATGAAGAGGGTCTTTATACCTATTCCAGTCCGGTTGTGACATCTTTGCTTGGTTATACTCCTGATGAACTTGTTGGGAAAAAAACATTTTTATGATCTTTTTATTCCTGAAAAAAGGGATATGCTTAAAATTGCTTCATTTGAAGTGTTCAAGATGAAGCAAACTTTCAGGAGTTTTGAAAATCCAAATGTTCACAAAGATGGCAGGGTTTTGATGCTAACTACGAGTGGTAGCCCGATTTTTGATAATGAAGGACATTTTAAGGGTTATCGTGGTGTTGATACAGACTATACTGAAAAAACAAAGATACTTGAAGAATTAACTCTTGCAAAAGTTAAAGCTGAAGAGAGCGATATGCTCAAAACGGCGTTTATTAATAATATTTCTCACGAAATCAGAACACCTTTAAATGGTATTCTGGGTTTCGGACAGTTACTTTCTGAGGCAGTCTTGCCTGAAGAGCAACGTAAAGAATACTTTAGAATAATTAAGAAATCGAGCAACAGGCTTATTAATACGGTTTCTGACTATCTGGATATGGCAAGGTTAGTAACCGGAACAATGGAGGTTACTAAAAAGGAGTTTTCAATTCTAGATCTTTTGGAAAAAGTAACCTCTTATAACAGGGAAAAGGTTGAAGAGAAGCACTTACTACTTGAGCTCGAGGTTCCTGAAAATAATTCTGACTTTCTTTTGTATTCTGATCCTGATATTATAGACAAAGTATTTCATATTCTGCTGGATAATGCTGCCAAGTTTACTTCAAAAGGTGTTGTAAGGTTTGGCTTTAGAGTACTTAACGGACATGTTGGATTTTTTGTAAGTGATACCGGTGTTGGTATTGAGACAGATAAAATGTCAAAGATTTTTGATATGTTTTCTCAGGGAGATTACTCAAACACAAGGGGATATGATGGAAGCGGGCTTGGTCTTGCGATAGCTAAAGGTATGGTTAAATTGCTGGGTGGTAACATTTCGGTAACGTCAGAGAAGGGCAAAGGATCTATTTTTACTTTTACTGTACCTTATGTTGCTGTTGCAAAACCAGAAGAAACCATTGCAACCAGCTACGATAAGTCTTTCACTAAGAAACCGCTTATACTTGTGGCCGAAGATGAAGAACTAAACTTTATGTATGTAGAGGTTATTTTAAAGATGGCTGATTTTGAATATATACACGTAGTGAATGGTGCAGAAGCTGTTGATGTATGCAGACAGAATCCTGATATTTCATTGGTTTTGATGGATATAAAAATGCCTGTAATGAATGGTATTGAGGCTACAAAGCTAATTCATGACTTCAGGCCTGATCTTCCAATTATTGCTACAACTGCATATGCTCAGACAGGTGATGAAAACAGGTTTATGGCTGCAGGTTGCAACGGTTATCTTGCAAAACCCATAAAAAGAGTTGACTTGTTAAGTATAATGAATAAATTTATTTAAAAAACTGCCGCCTGCAGTTTGGATTGATTGTTAATTGCAGGGGCAGTTTTTTTGTGACAGATAAAGTAATACTTAAATGTGGAACTTAGTTTTGTACTCCTGTTAACAGTCCAACTCTTCTCTGAGTTTTTGAACCATCTTTATCTGTCACTGTGAAGTCGGCATATTGGATACCAGGGACATTGTTTTCTGATATTATTACTACTTCTGTATCGCTTTTAAAAATAGCTTTAAAGCCTGACGCTTTTAGTATTGTGAATTTTGGTGCATTGTATCCTGCAGCCAAAGCGTCCAGGTTTATTGTGATTTCTTTTTTTGCCGGTATTGTGAAATGTGGTACTGACATCCATTCGAGGTAATCTTCCAATGAAGTGTATCCGTCTTTATCTTTATCTGAGTTTGCATCTGAGAAATCTCCTTTTGATGAATTGGGATTGGTTTTATATATCAATTCCCACCAGTCTGGCAATCCGTCCAGGTCTGAGTCAAAATCTGCTGGTCTGGATATTTCAGGATAATCTTCATAACCTCCGGCATCATCCTGGTGGTCTATTATACCACCTTTTTTGAATTCTGACAGTTCTTTAAATTCGGCATCATACTGTTTTCCTTTAGCTGTTTTGCTTCCAACAAAGGTGTATGTGCCTGTTATGGTTTCTTTTAAAATTCTTTTGTCGTGGTCGTCAATTAAAGGCATTGTGCATCCTACATCTGATAATACTGATTTGTATGCATCATTTGCCGTTTGTACTTCTGCCTGAGAAGGGAAGAAGGGTTTATCAACAAATACCTGCCAGTCCGGTTTTGCTTGATTGTTGTAAAGTTTGTATGCTCTGCCGCAAGTATTGTCGGTACCGTCACAAGCAATCGAACCGTCAGGATTTGCTATAACATTGCCTGAGTAGTAATAACTTTGTGATCCTTTGCCTACTCCTTCAAGTTGGGCAAGTAGTATAGTATTCTGACTTGTGGCTGCTCCTTTTTTATAATAGTTGTTGTGAAAGTTTACTTCGTGTGCGCCTCCGTCTGTTGCTCTGGTTCCCCAGTTGTAAACAACATTGTTAAATATGTCAAGTCTTCCGGCGTAGTGTCCGCTTCCGTCAAGTCCGCCTCCCAGACTCCAGTTTCTTCCGCTGCAATGTGCAAGAAGGTTGTGATGAAATGATGCAATATCTCCACCAATAGTTGCAGCATATCCGTGTCCGGTTCCTTCAGGATAGTTTTGATGTCCGGCAATGTTAAGGGCTTCAGATATAAGAGTTCTTTGTAATGTCATGTTTTTTGCATTACGCGAACTGAATGCTTCGTCAATAGTCCAGCTTACCGAGCAGTGGTCTATAATGCTGTGATTGGCTCCTGCCATACCTAATCCATCAAAGGTTTTGCCCGCTCCAAGTCTTGATCTGATAAATCTACATATTGTCTCAGGGCCTACTCCAAGTGGTGCGGATCGGATGCATATGCCTTTACCGGGTGCTGTCTGTCCTGCAAGAGTTATAAATCCTGAATTCATTACCAATCTTGATTTAAGAGTGATTAAACCCGACACATTAAAAACAATAGTTCTGGGACCGCTGTGTCCGGTCACAGCCTCGCGAAGGCTACCAGGTCCGTCATCATTCAGATTTGTTACAACAACGACTTTGCCGCCTCTTCCTCCTGTTGCAAATCTGCCATAACCCTCTGCATCTCTGAAGGCTGGCTGCCTTGGTCTGAAACTCCATACATTTCCGGGTGTAACTTTCCCTTCTTTATCTACTTCGTCAACCCTCCAATAGTATGTATTCATGCTATAGATGGTATTTAGCTTGTAGGATAGTATTTCTGAGTTTAATGTAGCAACTGCTCTGGTTGAGTTTGACACCGATTTGTAATCTGTTCCAATATATAATTTATGTTTCACTGCATTCCCTTTTCTGGCTGCCTTCCAGCTTAAAGTAAGATTTCCTTCATCAGCATCTGCGTGCATATCTGCGTCTTGCGGAAATGGCTTGTATGCCTGATAATATATGTCAGGTGTATTAACTTCAAAACCATTAAGACTTACACTATTTTCCGCTGTTTTACCTGGTTTAGCTTTGAATTTCTTAACTGGTTCGATAACTAGAATGTCTGTTTGATTTATTTGTTTTACGTCGATTTCTGTAAAAAGACATGTAGCATTGCAGTTTTCTGTAACTCTGTTGGTTCTGGTAATATTTTTGTGAATTAGTTTTCCGTTTAAATAAACGTTTAATGGACAATAATCAAATTCTTTTGGGTTTGTCCAAGTGTTATGATAGGTTTGTATACTGTTTTTCCCTAAAGGTAAGCCACTTATGATAATTTGAATTGGCTTTTCTGATGAAATACCGTCGTCTGCCAATCTTGCATAGTAAGGAGCCTGTACGTATTCTTTTTGCCAACCGTAGTTTAAAAGTCCTCCTTCTGTTGATGCTATTGTAATTGAAACTCCGTTAAATTCTTTTTTATCCGAGCTTTGAAGATTAATTGACCAGGGTTGATAACCAGGTTCATTTACTTCATACAGAGATCTTTCTCCGTAATTAATGTCAACTTTAATTAC
>CAZFUO010000126.1:0-7259 GCA_964522065.1 uncultured Bacteroidales bacterium
AATTAAGACCTTTACAAAAAGCATCTTTATAAACGGGGTTTTTAGTAGCTTGGTAAATTCTGGCAAGAAATACCATTTCTATATAAGTTGCACCATTATCAATAGTAGCTTCCTTTATCTCTCCCTTTATAGAAATTTGATTTTGTTTTTCTTCAGGTGTAAATTTCTTGTCAAACAACCTGTTGTTTTTTGGCCAGCCACCGTTGTCTTTTTGAAACAATAAAACATTATCTGCTATTTCAATAGAATTTTGACTACCATACCAGGAATCTTCCTGTGATAGTGTATTTTTTATAATCCTTAAACTCTGAGCGCTAAGTGAAAAAGTTGAAAAAAGTAAAACGACAGAAATAAACAAATATTTGATCTTCATTTTTATGAATATTATAGTGAGCCCCAAAGTTAAGTAAATCACCCAATAATTCATATATTTGTAGTAGGTATTTATCTTATAACTCTCAATACATAACATGTCAATCAAAGAAAATATAACCGGTATTACAAGTGAACTATCAAACAAAACCAGACTTGTTGCGGTTTCGAAATATCATGATAATCAGGCAATAATGCAGGCTTATACAGCTGGACAGAGAATATTTGGAGAAAGCAGAGTTCAGGAATTAAATGAAAAAGCAGCCACACTACCAAAAGACATCGAATGGCATTTTATTGGTCACTTACAATCGAATAAAATAAAATTCATCTCACCATATGTTTCTCTTATTCATGGAGTTGATACTGTAAAACTTTTAAATGAGATAAATAAGGAAGGCAAAAAAATAAACAGAGTAATACCTTGTCTTTTACAGATACATATTGCAGAAGAAGAAAGTAAGTTCGGATTTAGCAAAACTGAGTGTATAGATTTTTTTCAATCTGGCGAGTGGATAGAACTTAAAAACATAAAAATCTGCGGACTAATGGGTATGGCTACCCTCACCGAAGATATGGAGAAAGTCAGAAGCGAATTTAAGCAACTAAAGTCATTATATGATGAAATCAAGCAAACCTGGTTCCCCTCAGACAATAGTTTTTGTGAAATATCAATGGGAATGAGCGATGACTATCATATTGCCTTAAATGAAGGTAGCACTCTCGTTAGAATCGGGAGTGCTATATTCGGACCAAGAAGTTATTGATTTTTTATTTAATCAACAGGTATTTTTTCAATTCGGGTCTGGTGTCTTCCACCTTCGAAATCAGTATTGAAAAAAGCTTTTAATATTTCAACTGCAACCTCTTTGCTGATAAACCTTGCCGGCAAACATAATACATTTGCATTATTATGTTGTCTTGCAAGCGTTGCTATTTCGGGAGACCAGCACAAAGCACCTCTAATATTCTCATGCTTGTTGACAGTTATACACATTCCCTGACCGGAACCGCAAATAGCAATACCGAAGTTGGATTCACCATCTTCAATAGCTTCAGACAGTGGATGTGCAAAATCTGCATAATCACAACTATCAGGAGAATAGGTTCCAAAATTTGTAAACGGGATTTTTTCGGCTGTAAGCCAATCTAAAATAAATTCTTTTAATTCATATCCGGCATGATCACTACATATCGCGACCGGGGGGACATCATCAGGAGTCATAGTATTAATAATTGATTAATTTCTGCAAATGTAATTTTTTTTTACAGAATTACCAAGCCGGAAATCAAATAAGATTAAAAGGCCGGAAACATAACAGAATTGTATTCTGCATATTTCCGGCCTTTAGTATAATTATCAGAAACTTACTTTGAAAGTAGTTCTTTTACTTTATTGTAAACATTTACACCTGTAAATCCAAGTTTTTCATCAAGCACCTTATAAGGAGCTGAGAAACCGAATGATTCAAGTCCCCAAATACTGCCATTTTCACCAACTAAACCTAATAGATTAACAGGAAGACCTGCAGTCAGACCAAATCTCTTAATACCTTCAGGTAAAACAGATAACTGATACTCTTTTGATTGATTTCTGAAAACACCTTCAGAAGGAACAGATACTATTCTTACTTTAACACCTTCTTTTCTGAGAAGCTCAGCACCTTCAACCAAAGTTGCAACTTCTGATCCTGAAGCTAACATAACAACGTCAGGATTTCCGTCACATTCTACAACATATGCACCCTTTTCAAGATTTAGAGCAACATTATAACTGCTTCCTGGAAGATCTTTAATATTCTGACGGCTTAAAATCAAAGCTGTAGGAGTATGAGTATTCTCCATTGCCATCTTATAAGCAGTTGTGGTTTCGTTAACGTCTGCAGGTCTTAAAACCAACATAGAGTTTTGACCTTTGTGGTTTTTAAGTTTTTCCATTAGACGAATCTGTGCTTCCTGTTCAACAGGCTCATGGGTTGGTCCATCCTCACCTACTCTGAATGCATCATGTGTCCAGATAAATTTAACCGGAACCTCCATTAAAGCAGCCATACGAACAGCAGGCTTCATGTAGTCTGAGAATACAAAGAAAGTACCGCAAGCAGCAATAACACCTCCATGCAAGCCCATACCAATACATACACATGCCATAGTTAACTCAGCAACACCTGCCTGTAAAAATGCACCACTGAAATCATCTTTGGTCATTGCCTTGGTTTTCTTAAGGAAACCGTCTGTTTTGTCAGAGTTTGACAAGTCAGCAGATGAAACCACCATGTTTTCAACATTTTGCGCAAGATAGCTCAAGACAGTTGCTGAAGCTGCACGTGTAGCCTGACCAGATTTCTGTTCAACAGCAGTCCAGTCGATAACCGGAGCAGCACCATTAAACCATTTTTCCATTTTAGCAGCAGCTTCAGGATTTGCCTTAGCCCATTCTGCTTTAGCAGCATATTTTTTAGAAACAATAGCTTCAAGTTCTTTAGCTCTATTTGCATATAATTCTGCAACTTCAGGGAAAATAACAAAAGGCTCTTCAGGGTTTCCACCAAGATTTTCAATTGATTTTTCAAAGCTTGCACCTGCTTCACCTAATGGCATACCGTGAGTAGCACATTTATTTTCGTAACTACTGCCATCTGCTGTTACTGCACCCTTACCCATAATAGTTTTACCTATAATCAGAGTAGGTTTGCCTTTTACTTCGATTGCCGCAGCTAAAGCTTTACGCATTGCGTCAACGTCCTGACCATTAACTTCTAAAACTTCCCAGCCCCACGCTTTATACTTTGCTGCAGTATCTTCGCTGGTTACTTCTGAAGTAACTGTTGAAAGCTGAATATCGTTTGAGTCAAAGAACATTATAAGATTATCCAATCCAAGGTGTCCGGCCAATCTGCCGGCTCCCTGTGAAATTTCTTCTTCTATACCTCCATCAGAAATGTATGCATAGATGTTTTGGTTCATTCTTTCACCAAATTTTGTCTTAAGAAATTTTGCAGCTATTGCAGCACCTACAGCATAAGCATGACCCTGACCAAGTGGTCCGGAAGTATTCTCAATACCTCTTAATAAATCGACTTCAGGATGACCCGGAGTTGGACTACCCCACTGACGAAACTGTTTAAGTTCATCTAAAGTAAACTTGCCGGCAAGAGCCAGCTGAGCGTATAACATAGGTGACATATGACCCGGATCTAGGAAAAATCTGTCACGTCCCTCCCATTTAGGATTTTTGGGATCGTAAACAAGAAACTCAGAATAAAGCAGATTTATAAAATCGGCTCCACCCATTGCTCCGCCCGGATGTCCTGATTTTGCTTTCTCAACCATAGATGCAGCCAGAATTCTAATATTATCTGCTGCCTTGTTCATTAAAACGGTATTATTCATAGGATTTCAGAATTTTTTTGACAAAGATAAAGAATCTTTCTACATTTGCCCGCATGAATACTACATTTTGGCATCAAATTAAACTAATTGTAATAATGTTTTGCCTTACGGCACAACTCTTTGCAATGCCTGCGCCTAAAAAAAATATTACCATTAAACAACCTGATGGTACAGAGATATTTGGTCGTATGGTCGGAGACGAATTTTTCAGATATGTACTGAGTGAAAATAACAGAATATTGCTACCCGGATCTGATGGCTTCTACAGATATGCAGAAAAAAATGCTTCAGGAGACCTTGTAGCCGGAAGTAAAATTGCAGGCAGATACGATAAGGCAGTATCTCAGGAAACCGCGGTTTTGAAGTTTTCTGATAAACAAATGCAAAAGGGACTAAACAGTAGAATAAGCCAGGGACTTTTAAGAAGTTCTGAGGTAATGAAATATCCTACAACCGGTGTGATTAAATCTATTGTAATACTTGTAAATTTCCCTGATTTGCAATTTAATACAGAAAATGCAGGTACAGTGTTCAATGATATGCTTAATAAAAAGGGTTATAAGGAAGGTAAGCATATTGGTAGTGTTAAAGACTATTACGAATTGAACTCATCAGGAAAATTCAGTCCTGATTTTGTTGTTGTGGGTCCTGTAATGATGGATAGTTCTATGGTTTATTATGGCCAGAATGACGAAAATCAGGATGATAAACATCCGGCTGAAATGGTTTATGAAGCTTGTAAGAAAGCAGCTTCATTTGTAGATTTTTCTCAGTTTGATGCTGATAATAATGGTTATGTAGATAATGTATATGTTTTTTATGCCGGAAGAGGTGAAGCCGATGGAGGTGGTGCCAATGCTATATGGCCTCATTCATGGGAATTAGCCGGTGAAAATCTTTCCTTAAGACTTAACGGAAAAAGTATAAATTACTATGCCTGCAGTTCGGAGTTACAGGGTAACGGTAGTTTAACCGGCATTGGAACATTCACTCACGAATTTGGACATATACTGGGCCTTGTTGACGCATACGATGTAGATTACGAAGTAAATGGTGAAGGTTTTGATATCGGAGAATGGTCACTGATGGCACATGGAGGATATAATGCTGACGGTGCGGTTCCGCCATCATTAACACTAATTGAAAGAAATATGCTGGGCTGGTGTGAGCCAATAGAATTAAAAGATAGTCCGGGAAGTATTTCATTGCCTCCTTTGGACTCATCAAATATTGGGTATATACTTAAAACAAAAAATGAAGGAGAGTTTTACCTTTTTGAAAACAGGCAACAAATTAAAGGATCGTGGGATGAATATTTATATCATCATGGTATGTTGGTATTTCATATTGATCAAAGAAAAAATACTACACTTAAACTTACATACAGTCAAAAGGAGTATAATTGGGAGCCTTACAGACTCTGGGAAATGAATCTCACAAATGCTATATCTTCTCATCAATGTATGGATATAATGGAGGCCGATAATGCTATTGTGAAATATAATGGTGCTAATCTGACTAATTACATAAAAAGTATAAAGGGAGACCCTTTCCCTGGCGGAAGTAATAAAACTTCGATAACACGCGAAACACTGCCAACATTTTTAACATGGGAAGGTGACTTACTAAACAAACCTATAACAAACATCAGAGAATCTGGCAATAATGTATTGTTTGATTATATGGGCGGATCTGATTTCAATTTGAGAAAACCTGTTGTGAAGCCGGCAAGCAATATTGGTTCGTTTTCTTTTAGTGCTAACTGGGAGTTGATGTATGGTGCTGATTTTTATAAGATAGAATTATATCAGATAAGCATTAGTGGCGTTTCGGATACTTTAAGGACGTTAATAAACGAATATATTTGTTATGATACTGTATCGTTCAAAATCAGCGATCTTGAGGACCAGACAAATTATGAATATCGTGTAACGGCATCAAACGGTATTATTTACAGTCAATATTCTGATTTTGAGAAGTTCTCAACTCCTGATGCAGAAAAAGTGATTGCTTATGTGACCAATAAAAGAGTCTTCTTAAAGGGAATAGATAAAGATACTGAAGTTAAAATTTATAATCCTTACAGACTGGTTAAAAAGACTAAAACTACTTCTGACGGAATTGAGCTTTACAGTACCGGTATTTATTTTGCTGAGGTATTCCTTAAAGGCAAGATTGCAACATTAAAGTTTTTAATAAAATAATTAGTAATAAAAAGAGGCTGTCTCAAAGATTAAATGGGGCAGCCTCTTTTTAATTATGTTATTCTTCTCAGATTGACTTGAAGAAGTTTTCTTCGGTTATCTTACCAAGTGTTTCATATTTTTTGTACAATTCACTGTAAACTGCCACCATTTCAGGGTTAGGATAGTATTCTGTTGCAAAACCTTGCCCCATTGCTTTTTGAGCATCTTCAACTTTTGAATAAACACCTGCAACTACAGCAGCAAACATTGATGCACCAAATGCACATGCCTGATCACTTTTTGCAACTTTAATCGGCATATTTAAGATATCAGCCATTGTTTGCATTACAAACGGTGACTTAAGCGAAATACCACCAATACCTATAACGCTTTCAATGCTAACGCCTTCATTTCTGAATCTGTCAACAATAGCCTTTGAACCGAAACCTGTTGCTTCAACCAGGGCTCTGAAAATCATTGGTGCAGTTGATCCTAAGGTTAATCCAGAAATTGTACCCTTAACTAATTGACTTGCATCAGGTGTACGTCTTCCGTTCATCCAGTCAGTAGCAAATACACTACTTTCTTTTGGATCGATAGCAGCTGCCTGTTCTGAAAGTACAGGTATTAATTTATCTGTGGTTTCGTCGATAAGTTTCTTTTTGGTATCCTCGTCAATTAATTTGGATTGACCTATAAGTTCTTCCAAAGGCCATGATAAGACCCTTTTAAACCATGCGTAGATATCACCAAAAGCAGATTGACCGGCTTCAAGACCCATATATCCGGGAATAACTGAACCATCTACCTGACCGCAAATACCTTTAATCAGCTTATCTCCTACTTCTTCCTGAGAAGAAACCAAAATATCGCAAGTAGATGTACCGATAATTCTCACAAGAGAATTTGGAACAATTTCAGCTCCAACAGCTCCCATATGAGCATCAAATGCACCAACAGCAACTGAAACTTTTGTAGTTAAGCCTAGTCTTGAAGCCCATTCTTCAGTTAATGTTCCTACAATTGTATCACTTGCATAAGTTTCTGTGTACATCCTTTCTCTGAATCCCTTTAAGATAGGATCTAAAGTTGTAAGAAATTCTTCTGAAGGTAAACCTCCCCATTTTTCCAACCACATAGCTTTATGACCTGCAGCACAACGACTTCTCTTTATATTTTCAGGTTTTGTATCTCCACAAATTAATGCTGGCAACCAGTCGCAATGTTCAACGACAGAATAAGCAGCTTTTCTTACTTCTTCATCTACTCTTAAAACATGTAAGGCTTTTGCCCATAACCATTCTGAAG
>CAZFUO010000127.1:0-7186 GCA_964522065.1 uncultured Bacteroidales bacterium
GACCAACTGTATTACTCAGTAAGAAATAAGTATAAGCTCTTAAAAATAATATTTCACCTTTTCTTGCAGCTAGTTTGGTCTGATCTGCCGCCTGCAATTTTGCATAATACTCAAGGAAAATATTGCAGGAACTTATTGAAGGGTAGCAACCTTCTGTATATTTAGCAGAAGTTGTAACTGCACCAATCAAATTTGACACATGAGGAGTTGTGCGTGCTCCAATATTAGCACCCGGTGCCCATGAGTCACTTGAATATGTTCCATTGGCAATTCTGTCCGCGTTAGACCATGAGAATACCTCAATGTCATTTCCCGCACCAAAAAGATACTCACCCTGATTGTAATCACCTTTATATCTAAGTATCTTATACGACCCTTTACATAACGATTCAAGGCCTTCGACTGTTTTGTAATAATCGGTTGTAAGCGATGTTACAACTTCTTCTTCCAAAAAATCTTCGCAGGCAGTGAAAGAGAAAACTGAAAATGTTATAAATAATATCAAATATTTTTTCATGACTGTTCTGATTAAATTGTTTTAGAATGCAATACGACAACCAAGAACATAACTTGTTATCATCATGGTATTGTTGTTAGTTCCACCTACAGGGTCACCGACAGAGTTTGTGCTTGCCCAGTTATTTGTATCATCAGGATTTATGCCGTTTTGTACACATTTACCACCAAACATAAATGGATTTAATACCTGTCCGTAAATTTGCAATCTGCCAACATCCAATTTTTTGAGCAGATTTTGAGGCACATTGTATGACAATGAAATATTTCGTACACTTACAAAAGATCCATCATTTATATACATTGCCTGGTTAACAGTATTTGTCGAAACCGTACCTGGATTAGAATGTAACATTGGCCATTCAGCATCTTTATTGTCTGCCGACCAAAATTCATTTAAACCCGCTTTACGTACATAACCTACATACTGTCCGCCATTAGCTCCACCAGGAGTTAATGATGAAAAATACTTCTGGCCTATTCTGGCATAAACAAAACAGCTTAATTCAAAGTCTTTGTATGTAAAAGTATTTGTCATACCACCAGTCCACTTTGGTCTGTCAGTACCAAGAATAACTTTATCATCATCGGTCAATTTATGATCAGGAGTTCCTTGTTCAACCGGCTTATACTGACCAGGAGCAAATTTATAGTTATTAGCAGCCCACAAAGCTATCTCAGCTAAATCCTCAGGAGTATCCTGCCATAAGCCGTCAACTTCAAAGTTTCTGAATACACTTCTTGGATAACCAATATACCAACCATTGGCACTCATATCATTCTTACCATTTACCAGTTCAACAAGTTTTTCAACATTTCTTGACCAGCTGAAATCTGAAGTCCAGGTAAAATCTTTTGATACAACATTTATGAAGTTTATTTTAAAGCAAATTAGAACTCGATTTACCAATATTGTCAACAATAAAAGGATAACCAACAGGAGGTGCCAGATTTCTTTGCATTAACAAACCAGAAGTATTTGAAGTATATGCTTCAAAACTACCACTAATTCTATCCTTTAAAACTGAGAAATCCAGTCCGATATTATATTGAGCTGTTCTTTCCCAGGTTACTTTGGCATTAGCCATTTGATAAGGCAGGAAAGTAACAGCAGGAGTGGTTCCGAAAACATAATCATAAACAGAAAGAGGTCCCATTGAGCTGTATGGACTAATCGCAGCATTACCTGTAACACCATAACCTAATCTTAATTTAAGCTCGTTAACCCAACCAATATTTTGTATAAAATCTTCTTCCTGCATTTTCCATGCTGCTGCAATAGATGGGAATGAAGCCCACTTATTACCTTCGGCAAGAACCGATGCACCATCATATCTTAAAGTACCTGTTATAACATATTTGTTTAATAACGAGTAGTTAAGTCTTCCCATAAATGATACTATCTGAGAAGCAGAATAATTAGTACTATAACTATCAGCAGCACCATTTAAATTTGAAGCAAGATCATACCATTTTGATGCATCTGTAAGTATTTTTGATGCAGAAATATAAGATCCTTCAGATTTATTTACCTGTGCAGATTGCATCAATGTAGCATTAATTGTATGAGCACCAAAAGATTTATCAAAATATAGAAGGTTTTCAATCAAAGTCTGATGTCTTTTTGAAGTTTCGTAAGAAGCAGCAGCACCAGCTCCGGCAGTTAACATTCTTAAAGTAGATTGCGAACTTTGCCATGCTCCCTGAGCATAATTGTTAATGTTCATTCCATAATTTATATGGTATCTCAACCATGGTGTAAATTTAATTTCACCAAATAAATTTGTCTGAATATTTGTAGTTTTCCTCTGGTCTTGAGACTGATTAATATCTATCAGCGGGTTGTATAACGGAGCAGTTTTATTACCACCGGGATAAGTTACAAGATTTCCATTAACATCTCTTGGTTGCGCCATAACCATTTGCGATAAAGCAACCCCGTATAGGTCTTTTGCACCTGTAGCACTACCTGCCCGGTTCATTGTACCATATTCCTGTACACCATTAGAAAGATTCATGGAAATACCTGCAGTAATCCACTTTTTAGGACTTACTTCTGCATTAATTTTAGCAGTAGTTCTGGTATAACCTTGATTCAGCTGAGTACCTAATGCATCATAGTAACCAAGTGATACATATAATTTTGAAACCTCACTACCTGAACTTACTGCAAGCTGGTGATTTTGTGTAATACCTGTTCTGGTTAACAAATCAACCCAATCAGTTGTAGGTATTTTTGAAGCGTCATATGTACCACCTGCATAACCTGCATTGATAGCAGCAATAACAGCCTCATCTGAATTTCCAAACATAGCAATATCTGCCTCCAGAGTAGGAACAGTGTAAACATTTGCACCCGCTTTGTAAGCGTTTGCATTGATATATGCTTGCCTGTATCTGTCTAAAGATTCGCCAGCTGTAGCCCATTTTGTTAGTGAATTGATATTGTCAAATGAGACACTACCGTCATAAGATATCTGGACTTCACCAGCTTTACCTTTTTTAGTAGTAATAAGTATAACTCCATTTGCACCACGTGAACCGTAAATAGCAGTAGCAGAAGCGTCTTTTAATATCTCAATAGAAGCAATATCATTTGGATTGATATCATTCATACTTCCCATAAGGATTATTCCATCAACAACATAAAGTGGGTCATTAGAAGCCAGAATTGAGCGGTTTCCTCTGATTGTCACACTTGAAAGTTCACCCGGTCTTACATTAGATACTATATCTACACCGGCAGCTTTACCCTGTAAGGCCTGAACAGCGTTCTGAACAGGTCTGGACTTAATGTTTTTCTCACTGATGCTTACCATAGAGCCGGTAACATCACTTTTTTTCTGAGTACCATAACCAATAACGACAAATTCGTCCATTTGCCTGGCACTCTCACGTAAAATAAACTTAATAGTTCTCTGTGAGCCAACTCTGGTTTCCTGAGTTTCGAAACCAAGAAAAGAAACCTGAAGTACAGAATTTTCGTCTGCAACTTCTATCGAAAAACGACCATCCTGATCTGCGATGGATCCTCTTGTTGTGCCTTTTTGTGAAATTGTAGCCCCGGGCAAAGCTGCCCCTGACTCATCATTCACTGTTCCGGACACTTTAATTTGGGCAAACATTACCATAGGTAAAAGCAAGCCCAATAAAGAAATCAAAATTCTTTTCATCAGCAATTAGATTTAAGGTGAATAAAAAAAACAATAGTTTTCAATTACAATGCAATATTAATACTTAATCAGCCTAAACATAGTTTGATTTTTGATATTAATTATTAGCTTTTTGACACAGATATGTTTTAAAAAAAAAGACGGAAACAAGTCATTTAAAACCCGTTTCCGTCATTATTTGATTACAAAGATACTTCTTAAACCATTTGTTCAATATTCCAAACAAAAGCCCTTACACCGGCTTCCGGATTTCGCTCATCAAGTTTTTTAATATACTTCATTAAATCCTGCACCTTGTCATCTTCTACAATTGTCATACTTGCAGAATTCATTTCAGGCCAGGTATGAGTCCCCATTCTTGGCTCACCATCGACAGTACCTCTTCCGTTAACGTTTTCCCATTTTGTGAAACCGCGAATAGCCAGTCTGTCAAACATATACTCAACACGCTCTGTGTTAGTCTGATTATATACTATAAATACAGCTTTCATTATATCGTGTTTATAAGTTATTTATCCATGAAAATAAAGCGCTTTCTTACTTGCTCCTGTTTATCTCTTTCACCATGTCTGGCCATTAAAGAATAAAGCACAGGTATAAGAATCATAGTTACAGCTGTTGAGACAGTCAAACCTCCAACAATGGTTACACCAAGAGGAGCCCATATTTCACTACCCTCACCAATACCCAGAGCAAGCGGGAACATACCAAGAATAGCAGTCAATGCTGTCATTAATACAGGCCTCAAACGAGACTTACCAGCTAATGCTACAGCCTCATTGACCTCATACCCTCTATCTCTCAACAGATTAATAAAGTCAACCAGCACGACACCATTTTTAACAACAATACCCACAAGCATAACCAGACCAATAGCAGCAATCATACTCAAACTTGTTCCTGTCAAGAATAATGCAATGGCAACTCCGGTAAACGCAAAAGGAACAGAGAACATAATTACAAATGGTTTTGAATACGACTCAAACTGAGATGCCATAACAATGAACACCAATATCATAACAGCAAGCAGTAACAATCCGATATTTGCAAATGACTCCTGTTGATCTTCATATGCACCACCAACATTGACCATAACTCCTGAAGGCACATCTATTTTATCAATTTCAGCTTCAATGCTCTCAGCAAGCGTTCCTAATGGTACGCCTACAGGAGTAACAGAGACTGTAACCAAACGTTCACGTCTTTTGTGGTCGATATTAGGCGGAGACCAAAGTTCTTTTACTTCACCAAGTTCCTTAAGTTTAATCTTACTACCTGTAGGAGTTGGAATAGTAAGCTCTTCCATATCAGATATAGAATTACGGTATTCTTCTTTCACTCTCACAACAATATCATACTCTTCACCATCTTCTCTGAAGTAACCTACAGTTGCACCATTAACCCTGTTTCTGATATAAGTCGAAACCGTAGCCTGATTTAAATTGTGCAATGCAAGTTTTTCCTTATTTAAAACCACCTGCAATTCAGCTTTATCATCTTTACGGCTTACTTTAATATCTCTGGCACCAGGAAGATCCTTAATAGCATTTTTTACATTTGATGCATAAGAATTGGTTTTATCAAAATCATAACCATATATTTCAACATCAACAGTAGTTTGACCACCGCCCATATTCATACCACCGGCGGTAACAGACGAATTTATAACTTCAGGTAAAGTAAGTATAAATTGTCTGATTTGCTCACCTATCTCAACATCAGTTCTTTTTCTCTGATCTACCGGCTTAAGCTTCATGTTTAGATTTATCAGGTTAGTACCCGATGTAGAGAACATTGCTGCAATACTTGACTCATCATTTGAACCAGTTGAAGAAGATAATAACTCAACTTCAGGTACATTTGCAAAAATATAATCTTCAATTGCCCTTGTTGTTTTCATTGTTTCCTCAACCCTTGTACCTGATTGCAATTCAACGGCAGCCTGAAGTCGACTTTGGTCAGAGGCAGGCATAAAGTCTGTACCAATAAACTTAAACAAGAACATAGAAGAAGCAAATATTACCAGTGATACACCAATTACAGTCTTTTTATGGTTAAGCGCCCAACGCAAAACTCTCTCATACCAACTATCAAAATTATCCAGTTGCTTTCCTATGGTTCTGTCATACCAGGTATCTTTTTCGTCTTCTTTTGCTTTAAGAAGTTTAGCAGATAACATTGGAGTAAGAGTAATAGCAGCAACAGTAGATGTTACAACAGTAATGGTTACAATCCAGCCAAGTTCTTTAAAGAGCACTCCCATCATACCTTCAATCATTGTCAAAGGAAGGAATACAGCCACTATTACAAGGGTTGACAAAATTACAGATACCCAAACTTCATTTGTTGCATAAATTGCAGCTTCTCTTGGACTACTACCACGCTTAATATGCTTGGTAATATTTTCAAGAACAACAATAGCATCGTCAACAACCATACCAATGGCAATAGAAAGTGACGAAAGGGAAATCATATTTAAAGTACTACCTGTTGCGAACAGATATATAGCCGCAACAATCAACGATATAGGGATAGTTAAAGCAATAATTGCAGTCGCCCTCCATCTACCTATAAATAACAGCACAATAAAGACTACAAATATCAATGCAAGCAATAATGTTTCTGAAAGATTACCGATTGCACTGCTTATATATTCTGATGTGTCATAAATAACTTCAAACTTAACATCCGAAGGTAATCCCTTTTGAAGTTTAATAAGATTTTCCTTAACTTCTTCACAGACCTCAACAGAATTAGCACCTGACTGACGGGTTACCATCAACCTTACAGCTTGTTTCTGATTTGATCTTTCATCAAGACTTAGATCTTTTATAGTATCGTTAACTTCAGCAATATCTTTTACGAAAACTGAAGCACCGTTATATGTTCCAACAACCAGATTTTTAATTTCACTACTTTCGTTAAACTCACCTTCAACACGTATCTGATAGTTTTCTTTACCCATCTTCATAGAACCCGCGGGCATATTCAGATTGTTGGCAGTAATTGAATTATTAACCTGTTCGATGGTTAATCCTGTAGCATCCAGCTTTTTAGGATCTACATTGACATAAACATATCTTTCAGGTGCACCAACAACAGAAATCGAACCTATACCATCAATTCTCTTTAGCGGATTCGCAATTTTTTCTTCAAGTAATTTCTCAAGCCCTGTGTAACTCTGATCAGCCCTTACAGAATACATAAGTATAGGCATCATACTGGTACTCAACTTGAAAATTGCAGGTCGTGTACAGCCATCAGGTAAATAATCATAGACCATATCAATAGCATCCCTGACATCATTAACTGCGGCATCAAGCTCCGTCCCCCAATTGAACTCCATTGTAATCATTGACATATTATCTCTGGAAGTTGACTGGATTTCTTTCATACCCTGAACACTATTAAAAGCGTCTTCAAGAGTTTTTGTCACATTTGTTTCAATTTCAGCCGCATTAGCACCGGCATATGTAGTCATCACCGTCACATACGGT
>CAZFUO010000128.1:0-7162 GCA_964522065.1 uncultured Bacteroidales bacterium
CGCCAGCTTTTTCATCTTTAGCGGTTTCGATACCTTCAGACCAGGCCATTGTTTCAGCTTCTATTCTTTTAAAAGGATTTAAATTAGAAACCGCATTTACAATACCAGCTTTGCTGTGGGCTAACTCTGAAATTGAACCATCAGCATTAAAATCGAAGGGTATAACATTAACAGCTCTACGTTTGTCATGGCCATTTGGCAGATCTTCATTCATATAAAAAAAGTACCAGTTACCCTTATATTTTGCAACACCGGGGTGATTACCCATAGAACCCTGAGCAAATGCTTTCATTATGACACCTCCATATTTCCACGGTCCCATAGGACTACTGGCAGTAGCGTAATAGACTGATTCAGGGACATGAGCTGCATACATCAAATAATAAATATCATTACGTTTAAATATCCAGGGAGCTTCTTCATAATCAGGTCCGAAAGCAGATTTATCTTTTATTTCAAAAGCTTTTATTTCACCTGAATAAGAAACCATATCTTCATTAAGCTTAACACAATACAAGGAATTGTTACCCCAGTACATATATGCCTGCCCGTCATCATCTATCAAAATAGTCGGATCTATATCCTCCCACGGATGTTTTGAGTATGTAGTCTGGCTATTTGATATCAACGGCTTACCCAGTGCGTCTTTATACGGGCCATAAGGTTTGTCTGAGACTCCAACCGCGATACAGTCTCCTCCATCGGCCAAGGCACTCCATGGAGAAATGTAGTAATAAAACTTACCGTTCCTGTATGCTACTTGCGCAGCATTTGCGTTGTGAGCAGCTGCCCATCCCAGCGACTTAGTGGAAAAAACCGCACCGTGATGCGTCCAGTTTACCATATCTGTTGTCGAAAAACAAAGATAGTCATCCATAATAAAGCCCTTTTGCGTAGCATTGTCTTCATCGTGACCTGTAAAAAGAAAAAGGGTATCGTTATGTACCAATGGAGCAGGGTCTGCCGTAAATACATTTTGTATTATCGGATTTTGAGCATTAGCAGATATGACAAATGTCATAACTAACAACAGATATTGTAACTTCTTCATGTAAGTAGATTTAAAAAATTATTCTTTACTGAATAACCAGTAATCGAAATTAAACAATTCTCTTCCGGCTGTAATATTCTGACCATTAAAGCATAAGTACAAATCGTGTTTACCTGTTATCTCTTCATTTACTTTTGAAGTAAACACCTTGAAATTTTCCCATCCGCCTGTTCTGGTCAGATTAATGGAACTAATTAACTTACCTTTAACACTGTCAGTACGAACTTCAAGTATACCACCATCAACTCCGGCAGCTAAAGCAGCTGTAAATTGTTTTGGTGATTGTTTTCCGAAATCTACTTCACGAACTTTTATATAGCCTTTCAATCTCGCACTTGAAACATAAACACCAACTTCTCTGTTTTGAGATACTGAGCATTTTTCTGACCAGGCTATAGTTTCGGCCTCAACACGTTTGTAAGGATTAATAGTGCCAACAGGCTTCACACCTTCATTTGTTCTGTTTATAGTGGGTATGGTTCCGTCAGGATTATATTTAAACTGTTCTACACAAGAGGATCTGCCATAGCTGCCACCACCAGGTAGTAAACCTGTATGATAAAAAATATAAGAATTTCCCTTATAGTCTATTATGCCACCATGATTAGTAAAACTGTTTGTTTTTTGATCTTCCATAATTTTACTCTGATACTTCCAGGGACCTGTTGGACCATCACTCATTGAGTACGATAAAGTTTCTCCACCTTTACCCATACCGGCAAACATCATATAATACTTGTTGTTACGTTTATAAAACCATGGGCCTTCAACAAACATATCTTTATTTTCAGGTCCGGCAGCACCAGGCTGACGTCTGCCCCTGCTACCTCCAAAAGTCTCAACCGTAAGCGGAACAGTCTGTATTTCACCCGAATAAGAAATCATATCATTATTGAGCTTAACATAAAACAAACCACCGTTACCCCAATAAAGATATGCCTGACCATCATCATCAATCCAAACTGTAGGGTCAATATTTGACCAGCTGCCATTTGCAATCAGCGGTTTCCCTATTGCATCTCTGAATGGACCTGTAGGACTATCAGAAACCGCTACTCCAATTGACATATCATTATTTACGCTCTGAGCACAGATGTACCAGTAAAATTTGCCATTTCTTTCTATGCACTGAGCAGCCCATGCACGATCACGAGCCCAGCTGAAAGATTCCAGAGATATTTGTACCCCATGATTGGTCCAGTTGACCATATCGGTTGTAGATAACAACCTCCATTTTGTCATGTAGTAAAAATCAAATCCGGGTATGTCATCTCCGGTGTAAACATAAACGGTTCCGTTGTGAACCATTGGCGCAGGGTCAGGTGAAAAATTTGTTTGTACTATAGGGTTTTGTGCCAATGCTAAACCAAAAATCTCCATCGAAATAAACACTAGTAAACAAAATAGATTTTTCATTTTTTAAACCTCCACCAATTAAAATTAAATAAACTTTCGCTATTGCCTTTAAATACAAAATACAGATCGTGAATACCTTTGACTTTTTTAACCTCGCAAGATTGCATTAACCAGTTTTGCAATCCTGAAGTGCTTTTAACATTTAAAGTTCCCAATAAATCACCATCCTGACTATCAAGACGTATTTCAATGACGCCTCCGTCTTTTTCTGATGAAATATTTGCTTCAAAGACTTTTGCTCCTTTTTTAAAATCTACGCTTCTTACCTTGATGTAATCTCCGTTATCAATTTTGGAAACATAAACACCGGTACTAATATCTTTTAATGTTTTTAAGCCAACAGACCAAGCCATTGTTTCAGCCTCTGTCCTTTTAAATGGATTAAGATTAGCAGCACTTTCCTTAACTCCGTCTTTTGTTGGTTCAATAAGTGGAATTGAGCCATCTGCATTAAAATCAAAAGTTTCTATGCAAACAGAACGCTTAAATCCACCTCCGCCCGGAAGACCTCCATTGTGATAAAACAGGTAGTTTTTACCTTTATATTCAATATAACCGGGGTGGTTAGTAAATGCACCTTTATTTTTAATTACATGCATTATGGTATCTCCATATGTCCAGGGGCCAACAGGTGATTTTGATGTTGAATATGCCAGATGCTCAGGAACACCACCTGCAGGGTATAACAGATAATACAAGCTGTTTCTCTTGAATAACCAGGGGCCTTCCTCATAAGCAGCGGTTCTGTTGTCTTTTTTAATGGCACGATATCCAAAATTCTCGTCTCTGAGATCTTCTTTTTTAATGCCATATTCTTTATCATAAGAAATCATATCCTTGTTTAACTTTACATGCCAAAGATTTGGATTTCCCCAGTAGAGATATGCCTGTCCGTCATCGTCAATAAATACGGTTGGATCAATATACCCGAATCCTGTTAGCAGAGGTGCACCTAATGCATCTTTAAAAGGTCCGGTAGGACTATCAGAAACCGCGACACCTATAGCATTACCTCCGTTTTTCTGATTTACAGGTAAGTAATAATAATACTTGCCATTTCTGAAAATGCACTGTCCGGCCCAGGCATCGCCACGGGACCATTCAAAATCTTTATATGACAAAACCGCTCCATGATCTGTCCAGTTTACCATATCGGTTGAAGAATAGCAAAACCAGTCGTTCATTGTAAAGAAGTTTCTCACTGTTACATCTTCGTCGTGAGAAGTATAGAGATAAACAACTCCTTTATGTACCATAGGAGCCGGGTCGGCTGTGTAATAAGTCTGGACTATAGGATTTTGTGCATTCACTGCAAAAAACGTCAGCAATGCAGCACCGGAAAAAATCCCTTTCAATGCATTTCTCATAATATTGTAATTTTTAATGTTTTAAGGTGCTTGGAATCAGAGCTGTTACCATAGAGAACTTCGTATTCACCAGGTGTAACGGCCATTTTACGCTGAGTCCAGTCATAAAATTCAAAAGAAGTTTTATCAAGACTAAAAGATACATTCTGAGATTTTCCAGCTGATAGGCCTACCCGTTTAAAGGCACGGAGCGTTTTTAACGGACCATCAATGTCATTTAGCTTTCTTATGTAAACCTGCACAATTTCAGTACCATCAAACTTTCCTTTGTTCGAAACAGGAATTGAAAAATTTAGTCCCTCACTTGCATTAATCGTAGTTTTATCAGCCTTTGCATTACCGATAACAAAATCAGTATAACTAAGTCCAAAGCCGAATGGGAATAAATAATCCTCTGTATATCTGTAAGTACGGCCTTTCATTGAATAATCCTCAAAATCGCCCAACTTTTCTGAATCTTTGTAAAATGTAATTGGTAATTTTCCTGATGGATTGTAATCTCCAAATAAGACATCGGCTACTGCCCTGCCACCTGATTCACCTGCATACCATGCCTGAAGGATCGCATCACAACTTGCGGTTTCGGGGGTAAGAGCAATAGCTGAACCTGAGCAATTTACAAAAACAACTTTTTTACCGGCAGCTTTTAAAGCCTTCAGACAATTACGCTGTACAGATGGAAGTTCGATATTTGTTCTGTCACCACCTTTAAAACCCGGATAAGATACAGGCATTTCTTCACCTTCAAGATTGCCTGAAAGACCACCAACGAAAACCACGGTTTCGATACCTTTTAACTTATTTATAAGCTGAGTGTAGTCAACATCAATTTCTTTTCCAAAGTCAAACTCAATATTTGCCTGCCAGTTGTTTAACTGGGCATAAAGTATTTCAATTTTATACGTTTTTCCGGCCTCAACTGCAAATGGCAGCCTTGAAGTCAGTGTTCGCCAATTATTGTATTGTTGTATAGATTTACCATTTACAAGAACTTCAAAAAAGCCTGTTGCACCACATTTAAAGACCAGTTCCTCAGACACTTTTGGTTTAAATTCTGCTTCATACCTTGCTGAAAAGCCTTCAAGTTTAACTCCTGAAGCAAACTCATGCTGGCCTGCAGTTGTCATTTTAATAGGATTTACAATTTGAGTTGTTGTCACAATTGCTCCTTTACGTTCAGGATTATTCCAATAACTTGCCTTAAAACCAGGCTTACCTTCAAAGGACAATTGATTAAAATAACTTTCAGTTACTTTATCTTCAACCAGATCACACCCTTTGTCATATAAAATCTTGTCAGATGAAATTTTTGATTTTATTCCGTCCAGAATACTTATTGTTCTTACCGGAGTTCCGTTATAGTTACCCCAAAGCATAACTTTATCTGCAGCATTGGGACCTATTACAGCTATCTTTTTTGTGGATTTAGACAATGGTAATACTTTATTGTTATTTTGAAGCAAAGTCATAGTTTGAAGAGCCATTTCATAGGCTAACTCTCTGTGCTTATCGTTATTTAGTACACTTGCAGGAATTTTTGCCCATGGCACATTAGCATCATCATCAAAATCGCCAAGTTCAAAGCGACCAATTAATACACGCAAAAGGCTTTTGTCAATATCTTCTTCTTTTATAAGACCACGCTTCACTCCGTCAGGAAGTGTTTTATATGGGTAATTTTCCCATACGCACTCTACGTCTGTACCGGCAAGTACACCTTTTGATGCAGCATGAACAGGTGTAGATGAAACTTTATGAGATGTATAAAAGTCAGTTATTGCACCGCAGTCAGAGACCACAATATGCTTAAATCCCCATTCGTCACGTAAAATACGTTGCAAAAGTCGAGTACTACCGCAACAAGGCTCGTCATCCAGTCTCTGATAGGCACACATTACCTGTCTGACATCCGCATCCTGTACAAGTGCCTTAAATGCAGGCAAATATGTTTCATACAATTCTCTGGGACTTATACTGTTTAAGTTTAATTCGTGGCGGCTCCATTCAGGCCCTGAATGAACAGCAAAATGCTTAGCACATGCAAGTAATTTGCGGTATTTTGCATCTGAAGGCCCCTGTAAACCTTTAACAACCTGTACTCCCATTCTTGAAGTCAGATAGGGATCTTCACCATAAGTTTCCTGACCACGCCCCCATCTGGGATCTCTGAATATATTAACATTTGGAGTCCAAACCGAAAGGCTCAGGAATCGTTTATTTTCGTTGCCTCTGCTTAACCACTGATGGTATTTAGCTCTGCCTTCATCTGAAACAGCATCATAAATATTAAACAACAACTCATCGTTAAATGAAGCAGCCATACCAATAGGTTCAGGAAAAACAGTCACACTATCGTTATTTGCATAACCATGCAATGCTTCACTCCACCAGTTAAACTTTCTGATGCCCAGCCTTGGTATAGCATCGCTCTGATCGCACATCAAGGCTGCCTTTTCTTCAATAGTTAGTCTTGAAATCAAATCTTTAGCCCTCTCCTCATGACTCAGAGCCGGATTCTTATAAGGAAGACTTTGCCCCAAAACAGGACCAGAAATGAAATATAAAGCAACAAGCAGTAAAGATAAATATCTCATTAAATTTTTTATTTAACAGGTTTTAAACTGGCAGCGAATCCGCCTCTTCTTAACATTCTTACATCTATTGCAGACGCATTATCAACTACCAGATATTTGGTTTCAAAAAGTTTATCATGTTTGCCGTCAGCTAACAGAGTAAGCTTATATTTTACTCCTGCGGGCAAAAAGCTTAAAGAAACCTTTTTCCTTTTTTCACGGTTTTCGCCATTTATACCTCCTACATACCAATTCTCATTTTTTTGACGAGCCAGAATTATATCCTTACCAGGATAGCCATCTACAAACCTGAGGTCATCCCATGCATTTGGTACCTCTTTTAAAAACCACTTTGCAGCATCAGGAAGCTGGTAGTATCCATCAGGACGATCAGCCATATGCTGAATGCCCGATTCGAAAACCACACTCAGTGCCAGCTCATGTCCGTAAGAAGTGATGTGAGGAAATTGCGAATTGGTAAAAGTTACAGGAGTATAATCCATTGCACCAACAACATTTCTGGTAAAAGGCAGAACTGTATTATGCTCCGGAGCAGTCGTAGTTAATTCAGGCCCGTTGTTATACCATTCTGCTCCCCTTACACCCTCATAAGTCATAAGATGTGGATATGTCCTGGCCCAGCCTCTTGGTACAAGGCAGCCATGAAAATAAACCATCATCTCAAAATGAGCAGCATCATCTAAAATATCAAGATAATATTTTATCATATCCTGCTTCTCACTTTCAAAAAAATC
>CAZFUO010000129.1:0-7156 GCA_964522065.1 uncultured Bacteroidales bacterium
TCTGTTGGCGAAACCGCCAAACCTCTGTTGATTTCTTCTGCCTTGATAGCAGTAACTGCACCGGTCGCGTCATTTTTCCTTACCTGACCATAACCGATAGCTACAACTTCGCCAAGTGCAAACGCAGATTCGTTCATACGAATACGTTTAATACCGCTAAATTCAGATACCGGAATTTCAATCTTATCATAACCAATACTGGTTATACTTACAACAGCATCAGGAGAACTGACATTAAGAGAGAAATTCCCGTCAATGTCGGTAATAGTACCATTAGTAGTACCTTTTTCAACTACTGACGCATTTATTACAGACAGGTTGTTCTGATCTGTCACCGTCCCGCGTATGGTTATCTTATTCTGTGAAAAAGCACTCATTGAGATACTTAACAGCAAGATTACCATTAGCGTAAATCTGTTTCTTTTCATCTTTTGGTAGTGTATTAGATTAATAATTAAAAATAGTAATTTTATCATATCTTTTTTTGAAAAAAGGTTCATTATCTTTTATAAAAACAACTGAAAATGCAGCTATAAGCATACAAATACCTGCTATCAAAATCGCATAGGCAGATTGTGAATTAAAAAAGTATTTTAATATGGGTCCGTTTACCAGACT
This sequence comes from uncultured Bacteroidales bacterium, assembly GCA_964522065.1. GTDB lineage: Bacteria > Bacteroidota > Bacteroidia > Bacteroidales > UBA1402 > UBA8389. Next base: position 619 of record CAZFUO010000129.1, read on the forward strand.
GCTCACTATTTGAGGTACAGTTATAAAGAAATTGAATATCCCCATATAAACTCCCATTTTTGCAGCGGGTATAGATCCGGCAAGTATTGCATAAGGCATAGCCAGAATACTGGCCCATGCAATACCAACTCCTACCATTGAAAGTATAAGCAAGTATGGATCTTTAAAGAAAAACACAGATATCAATCCGAAAGCACCTGCAATAAGGGAAATGCCATGAGTAAATTTCTTACTCGTTTTTGCAGCAATAAAAGGCAGGGCAAGTGCAAAAAACATTGCTACAAGATTGTAAACACCAAACAAAATACCTACCCAGTCACCAGCTTTCTGATATTCAGCAGAATGTGGATCGACAGTACCATAAACCTGTTCAGCAACAGCAGGAGTCATATAAACCCACATTGACAGAAGCCCGAACCATGAGAAAAACTGAACAACACCAAGCTCTTTCATTGCCTTAGGCATATTGGCTATATCTTTAAAAATAACCATAATGCTTTTGCTGTGTTCCACCTGTACTTCAGGAGATTTTATATCGTCAATAAAACTATTGTGTTCTTCGGGAGGATACTCTTTTGTTCTGAAAATTGTCCAAAGTATAGAGCCAACCATAATAGCTGCACCTATATAAAACGAAAGAACAACATTCATAGGAACACCACCCGAAGTAGTAGCATCACCAAGACTTGTCCACTCAGATAATGCATAAGGCAACCATGAACCGATAACAGCACCAACTCCGATTAAGAAAGTCTGAATTGAAAAACCCAAAGTACGTTGCCTATCAGGTAATTGATCTGCAATTAAAGCCCTGAATGGTTCCATGGCAACATTAAAGGACGCATTTAATAAAGTTAGTATTCCGGCACCTACTAGCAATGGGGACATAAATGCTGAGAGGACAGCAGAATTTGGCATAAATATCAAGGCAATCACAGCGAACAAAGTTCCGGCAAGGAAATAAGGTTTTCTCCTTCCCATCTTTGTCCAGGTATGATCAGAATAATGGCCAATTATTGGCTGAATTATCATACCTGTCAAAGGTGCAACAATCCAAAACCACGATAAGGTGTCAACATCGGCACCAAATGTTTGAAGAATCCTGCTGGCATTAGCATTTTGCAGAGCAAATCCTGCCTGAATACCAAGAAACCCGAAACACATATTCCAGATTTGCCAGAAAGAAAGAGCCGGTTTAGTTTTCATATTATTGATAAGCTATTAATGAAGAAGTTGATCCTACTTTAATCTCACCCGAAACCGCATGGCTGATACCGTCACTATTTATGACTCCGTCATTAGCAACAATAGTCCAGTTACCTTCAGGAAGAGTTATTTTAATATCTTTATTATTACCATTGTAAACAACCAGTATATTTTTCCACTTATCTCCGTTGGCATTATCTTTTAACATAAACCCAACCATAGCCTTTTGTGGCATTTCAATAAATCTCAGGTGTTTATTTACATCAACAGCTTTGTCCATTCTGAATGCCGGATGATCTTTTCTAAGTTTAATCAACGATTTGTAATACTCAAATACTCCGTAATATTCACCCTTAAATGACCAGTCAATCTGGTTAACAGAATCAGGAGACTGAAAAGTGTTATGTATTCCCTTTTTATTTCTGAATACTTCTTCGCCTGACAACATAAAAGGTACACCCTGTGATGTAAAAACAATAGTTTGAGCCAGCTTGTGCTGTTTTATCAGATCTGACTCTTTAATTTCACCTGACGCCGAAGCTTTCAACTTGTCATTAAGACACATATCATCGTGACAAGAAACATAATTAATAACTTCGGCGGGATTATTTGCATAGGGGGCATCAGAATAATTAACCTTCTTGAAATCTACCTGATCATGCAGAACTGCACCACAAACACCAAACCTAATACTCTCTTCAAGGCCCGTCTTTCCTCCAACCATGCCCGGAGCCTTATGATCATTCCAATGCCCCTTTGCTGCATCTCTCAAATCATCACTAAAAACTGCTATACGCGGCATCAATTTGCCGTTCTTTTTAATTGCTCTTTTTTCTTCAGGCAGTGGTGAACTACCTGCTGTCCATCCCTCGCCATAAATAAATATAGAACTGTCAATCTTGTCAAGCTCAGCCCTGATAATATTCATGGTTTCGATATCGTGTATACCCATAAGGTCAAACCTGAAACCATCTATATGATATTCGTTTACCCAGTATTTTACAGACTCAACCATAAAATTCCTCATCATCTCTTTTTCTGATGCGGTTTCGTTACCACAGGCAGAAGCGTCAGAATATGAACCATCTTTATTATATCTGTAATAATAACCCGGAGCTGTAAGAGAAAAATTAGATTTATCGTTTACATATGTATGATTGTAAACCACATCAAGAATAACTCTTATTCCGCTTTCATGCAAAGCTTTAACCATTTGCTTGAATTCCCTGATTCTTACCGCAGGGTCATATGGATTTGTTGAGAAAGAACCTTCGGGAACATTATAATTTTTTGGATCATAGCCCCAGTTATATTTCCCTTCATTAAGTCTTGTCTCATCAATAGAGCCAAAATCATAAGATGGCATTATATGTACATGAGTTATTCCCAGCTCCTTAAGATGATCTATACCTGTTGAAAAGCCCTGACTGTTTACAGTATTTTTTTCTGTAAGCGCCAGATACTTTCCCTTATTTTTAATACCGGAACCGCTGTAAACAGAATAATCCCTGTGTTGAAGTTCGTAAATAATAATATCAGTAAACCTCTTAAGCTCAGGTCTTGAATCTTTTAACCATCCTTCAGGATTAGTCTTTTTCAGATCAAGCACAAATGCTCTGTTGCCGTTTACCCCAACAGCTTTTGCATCAATTCCCGGAGTTGGATCAAGCCATTTGTTTTTATGCTTTACAGTAAAGGTGTAAAATGTACCGGCAAGGTCTTTTTTTACAGTAATTGTCCAGTATCCATCCGGATTTTTCTTCATTTTATAAGTCTTGTAAGCCGGACTTTTCTCGCCATCAATATAAAGGCTCAAATTGACTGCATCGGCCTGAGGAGACCATACATTAAAAACAGATTTATCTTCAGAATAAGTAAGTTCAGGTCTGTAAACAATATTACCCTGAGACTTTCCAGAAGTGGCCTCAGTTATCATTGCAATTGTATTAGTAGCAAATAGTAAGAAAAATAATGCAATAATGCCGTGTTTTTTCATGTCGGTGGTGTATATGTGCATTCAATTAACTAAACAAATATCAATTTGATTAATTAAAATTGAAACACAATTCCGACGAAGTGAAGAATAAAGGGGATGAAATTAACAGAAATTATGAAATACCCTCAAGCCATTTTAAAAAATCCTGAACCCTGATGCGACTTACCAGTACTTCCTCCTGTGTTGCAGGTTCGAGTTTAATTTTAAGCCTGCTGTTAAAATATTTTGAAACACTTTTTACAGAGTTTATTGAAGCCATATAACTCCTTGTTAACCTGAAAAATCTCTTAGGATTCAGCATGGTTTCGAGCGAATCGAGAGTATAATCGGTAATATATCTTTTACCATTGTTCAGAACGATAAAAGTAACTTTCTCTTCAGCCATAAAAAAAGCAATCTCATCGATAGTAATAACCTTAATTTGCTCATTTAGCTTAACAATAAACCTTTCACGGTATTCTACAGGCATATTTCTTGAAATCAGTTCCTGAATCCTGTTATAATCAGGTTGCGCTCCACGACTTATCTTTACACTTTTATTAAAAGCCTCAATAAACTCATTTTCGTCAAGCGGTTTTAAAAGATAATCAATACTGTTTATTTTAAATGCCTTTATTGCATAATCACTGTATGCAGTTGTAATGATTACAGGCACTTCTAACTTCACCTGCTTGAATATTTCAAAGCACTGACCATCTGACAACTCAACATCCATAAAAATGATATCTGCCTTATTGTTATTCAACCATTCAATACTGCTTTTTACAGAATCAATTTTTGCCATTATCTGCGAATCGGGATAATGTGTAGTTATGAGTCTTTCCAGCTGGAATTGTGCAGGAATTTCGTCTTCTATTATAAGTATTCGCATGGTTAAAAATTTTAATCGTTGTTCAAAGGAAGTATAACAATAAAACCTGTATCCGATTTTGAAATATTTATAGGCTGATTAAAAACAGACAAGTACTGTCCTTCAATATTTTTCAGACCCAGCATATTTGAGTTTTCTTCTTTTATTTTTGGCTGTATGTTATTTTCTACATACAGATAGTTTCCTGATGTATAAATTTTAATTTGCAGCGGTTTCTCTTTACTAACAATATTATGTTTGAGGGCATTTTCAACTAATAACTGAAGACTGCAGGGTATTACAAAACTATTAAGCAAATCGGTGTCTATTTCAATTGATATCTCCATACCGGTATCAAATCGCTCTTTCATCAGGTCGGTGTACATTCTGGTAAACTCAAGCTCGTCTTCTAAAGTAACTTTGTTTACACTTTCTTTACTGAGTAAATATCTGTACACTCCGGCTAGTTTTTTTATAAAACGGCTGGCCTTCTCGGTATCTGTATGCACAAGATAATCAAGCACATTCAGACTATTAAACAAGAAATGTGGATTTAGTTGATTTTTTAACTGTTCGTATTGAAATCTGGCTTTGTTCTTTTTTAAAATCTCGGCACCGAGTTGTTTTTCATGCGACTTCCTGTAGTAAAGAAAAACATCAGACACACCCATTACCACCAGATTAAGCATGGCAGAAAAAACCAGAATAGCCTCTATTTGCTTGCTGGTTACCATTTCACTCCATGTATAATTTCTCAGCTCGGGTAAACAAAAAAGAAAGGTTGAGACTATAGTGACAACTGAGTAAACTATAAAAAACAAAAACATTCTAAGCAATGCATCTCTGCCCCAACTGTAATGTTTGTTTATAAGTTTTATGCCGTAAAAACCTGCCAGCACACTTAAAAGCAACAAGGGGTATTCACCAAAAATATTGTGTATAAGCTCTCCTAAGTTATACTGGTAATCAGATTTGAAGTAATTAATAAGCTCGACATAAAATATTCTGAACAACAAAACCAGTGCGGCAAGAACAATAAGATCTCGCCACTTCTTGTTTTCCGGTTTTGAAAATATCTTCATAATGCTGTATGATGTCTATTGTTTCTTACGTGGATTTCTCACAATTATAAATGTTATCCAGCCAAGTATTTGTGTCACAAGAAATGTAGTAATAACCTGTGATATTTCAGGTGTCACATTGAGGGTTTGCGATACCCATTCCGCTCCGACAGTGCCAAGAAAAAAGCCTCCAAGGCAACAAATCAAAGCAAGAGCTGCAGTAACATCAAGGGGGTAATCATTTACTCTTGTTAGAATTAATATCATTGCAATTGTAAGTATAGTCAGTATGGTTCCGGGATCTGAACCTCTGGAAATTATCAATGCTGCAACAATAGAGTGAGCTATTGCGAAACTGTGAATAACAAGATGAGCCAGCTTTACCGGACTTTTGTGTGTTTTCATGAAAAAAAAAATGATACGTTATACAAACATATCATTTTTTTTTAAACTATGCACCAAAAACACTTACATATTAATCAAGCATTACTTTATCACACAATGAGCGTTCTTTGCAATCAACTTTAATCAAATATGTTGCAGCCTGCAAATTGTTACGGTTGAAAGAAATCTTCTTACCACTCAGGTTTTCCTGGCTAATAAGAAGTTTTCCCTGTAAATCGAACAAGCTAAAATTAAAAGAGTCTTTTTGATTTTCATTAAGATACACTTCTACAGTATTGTTGTTTTTATTGTTCACAACCTTCAGACCGCTCTCAGGTTTTAATTCAACATTGCCAATAGCCGATGTACTGCCTTTGCTAAATCTGATTACCTGAAATGAATATGCTGGTAGTGAAAGCTGGAACGTACTGTTAACTGTAATTGTAGAGGTAACCGGCTTGATTACATCAGGACTTGCAATTGAGTTTTTAGCTGATTTAGCTCCCTGTATCTTTGTAACTTTTGCTTCTTTGCTACCGGTAAGACCATTAAATGTGAATGTTGAATTTATCGCGGTTTCGCCGGAATTAACAACTTTCAGAATTATTTCATTTGTTTCTTTATCTTCAGTTACTGATGCACTTACGGGGCCAGGTGATGTAAAGACTTCAAAGATGAGTTTGTTGTCAATGTAACATTTTGATGACTCCCGGGTTGCAACTATCTTAATTTCATACCATTGATTTGAATTAATACTTCCCGGAGCTGTCAACATTACACTTTTACTTCCATTTGTAACTTTTTCAATGGCATGCTGGGAGTTTGCCCATCCCGCTATATTAAACCAGTAATAGTTATTTGCATCTTTATAACCGAAAGGAATCAAAAAGCCTTCATTACCGCCTGTTTTTTTGGCTCTGATTGTATAAGTGTAGTTTACAGAATCAACAACATTGTTATAAATACTCAATGAGGGTTCGGCCAGAGATGTTTGTGAATACACGCCACCTGTTGCAGCAAAAGTACCTGAGCTGACCTGCC
>CAZFUO010000130.1:0-7149 GCA_964522065.1 uncultured Bacteroidales bacterium
TGATGCAGATTAACACCTTTAATCTGAAGATGATTTCCATTGAGGAAAAAACCATCATTTGCAGTAAATTTAAAATCTCTGAAACCAAAGGTTGTAATATTTGAGTCAATTATCTTGTCATCAACAATTACATTAGTTTTCAACTTATACAATGCCGGATTTTTTGTGTCCCAGAGTTCAGGTGCTTTAACAGTTATCCAGTTATCAAACTCATGAGTTTTTCCGGCCTGAACTCTTTTATATGAGGTTTTGGTTTTTTCAATTTCCAAACCCTCAGGACTAATTAGAACAGCTTCTACAGAAATACTTTTTACATCATTTTCCAGATTCTTAATGCTCGATAATATTCTCATTTCAGCAAACTTATTGTTTACAACAGGAGTAGTAATATAAGTTCCCCATATTTCTTCATGAACCTTATTTGTCACCATCATCTCGATTTTCCTGTAAATACCTGCACCAGGATACCATCTACTGTCATGGTTTCTGGTATCTACTTTAATTGCGATGGTGTTGGGTTTTTCAAAATCGATGCATTCAGTCACATTCAAATAAAATGTGCTGTATCCGTAATCCCATTTTCCGGCCTGTTTCCCGTTAATATATATAACAGGAGATGACATTATACCGTCAAACTTAAGGTATACTATTTTCCCTTTATCAGCTGCATTTACAATAAAAGTATTTCTGTACCAACCTTCACCTCTCCAGGGGAGTTTTCCTGTACTGCCATTTTCCTTTTCATTAAATGGTCCGCTTATAGCCCAGTCGTGAGGAATATTTACAGATTCCCATGTTTGATCATTAAAACCTGTTATCTGAGCATTTTCTATATTTCCTTTACTAAATTTCCAGCCTTTGTTAAGACCTTTCCACTCTCCGGAAATAGCATTTATGCTTACCAGTACAGCAATTATTGTAATGGCAATTCTTTTTATTTCATTTTTCATTTTTTTATTTTTCCGCTAAATAATTCAGGATATATTTTCATATTCTCAGTGGTTTTACCTTCTCTGTCAAATAAATTGCCCCAGGCAGAAGATGTTGGTTCCCATATGATGGTACCTGCACCAAATCCCTTTGGAATCCTGCTTACAATTTCATTTACTTCTTTCCTGTAATCCTGATATTCTACAACAACTACCGGTTTCTTATAACGTTTGGCAAGGTCATTGAGATTGAATTCCAGTTCTTCTATTGTACCATGATGTTTTGGATAATAAGATTGTCCGATTATATCAAATTTCACATCGCGACTGATTATTTTATCAAAAAAGGCAACCGACTCAGGATTTTGACCTCCACATGCAATATGTACCATAATTGAAATAGTATTATCTGCTGCTCTTACTGCTGCACTTGCACATCTCAACAATACACAAAAGCTTTCCATTTCTGCTGTCTTATCAGTTTTCTTATCTCCTTCAGGCAACTTACCCTGTGGCCATAACATCCCATTATTTATTTCATTACCAACCTGTATCATATCAGGTCTTACGCCTTCTTCAATAAATTTTTTCGTAACATCATATGTGTATTTATAAACCTGACCTTCAAGTCCTGAGCCTGTATTTCTTTGCCATGACTTTGGAATAAATTGCTTGCCGGGGTCGGCCCAGGTGTCACTGTAATGAAAATCAAGAAGAAATTTCATACCAGAAGCTTTAATCCTTTTTGCCATTTCCAGAGTTTTTTCAAGTCCACAGAAACCATCTTTTGAGTATCCGTTTTCTGCAGCCGGATCAACAAAAAGTCTCAATCTTATCCAATTGAATTTGTTGTCTTTAAGTATTTCAAGAATATCTTTTTCTACACCGTTTTGTGAATATTTTTTACCTCTGGCTTCTTCCTGCATTACAAAAGAAATATCAGCACCAATTATTGGTTTGTCAACACTAATTATTCTTTTTGATACAGGTGAAATGTTTGTTTTGTATTTTGCATTAGAGAAATCAGATTTTAATCCATTGTATAAAGCAAATATTTCAGCATTTGCCTCACCAGTTCTGTTAAACAAAGTTCCTGAAGGCTCCCAAGCCATGGTTCCGTAACCCATTTTTTTAGGAACCGAACGTACTATATCATTTATTAATCTGATATTATTCTTATTAGCACCATATTCGCAAACACAGACAGGTTTTTTATATCTTGCTGCAAGGTCATAAATATTAGCCTTCAAATCGTCATAAGTTTCATGCCATTGTTCATAATATGATAGTCCGATAATATCATATTTTGCATCATACTTTTTCATTTTATCAAGAAACTCACGACATAAAATATTTTGCCCTCCAAGTGCAAGGTGAATCATAAGTTTTGTATCTGGAAGTACTTCCTTAACAGCCTTTTCTCCAGATTTGTATAATCCCATAAGAGCTTTCCAGTTTTCTTCTGTTGCGTTATCTAAAACTCTGCCATCAGGCCAAACCATTCCATGACTAATTTCGTTTCCAACCTGTACGATATCAGGGCTAACACCTTTTTCCTTAAATGCAGTTAAAGCGTTTTTGGTATATTCATATAATTTGTTCTCAAGTTCTTTCCCACTAAGATCTTTCCATGCTGAAGGTTTGAATTGTTTGTCAGGGTCGGCCCAGGTATCGCTGTAATGAAAGTCTAATGTAAAGTCCATTCCGGCATCCTTAATTCTTTTTGCCATTTTTATTGTTTCTTCCAGACCGCAAAATCCATCTCTGGAATAACCTCCCTGTGCCTCAGGATTTACAAACAATCTTAATCTTATATTATTGAAACCGTTTGAAGCCAGTATTTTACAAATATCTTGCTTATGTCCATTCAGGTCTTTATATCCGTTATTATTTCTGGCCTCGTTTTGAGGAATAAAAGATATATCGGCACCGATACAAAAGTCATCAGCAAACACAGGAAAGAATAGAGCTGTTGCAATGAGCATGAACAAAAAAGAGCAGATAAATTTAGCTCTGAGTCCTTTGCAGAAGAGAATAGTGTTTTTCATGTTTTTTATTTTAAATACAGACACAAAAATACCTTTACTGATAATCTTCAAAAGAAATATACCGGACAAAAATCACAACATTTAAGACATTTGTATAAATTCTTGTATATAAACAGACCTGGAGTTTTCCCAAACTCTGACTGTAGCTTTATAAGCTGAACAATACAAATTTGACAAAACTAGTAAAATAAGTCTTTTTTATTTTCAATTATGTCTTATTTCTGTTATATGCTTAACTGAATCTAAGATATTTTTGAAGTCCGTAAAAACCGGCTTTCTTAACCTAATCTAATTTTTCACTATGTTTCTGAGTTTTAATAAAAAGTTCTTAATGTCAGCAATTTTAGGACTTCTCCTAAGTGCAAACTCTTTGTTTTCTCAATCTTTGAAAGATACAATCTTTAATAGAAATGAAAACAATGAGTTTGCCTTTGGGGCAGACATAAGCTGGCTTTCTCAGTTAGAGTCATGGGGTACTGTGTTTAGAGATGATAATGGTGTGCAGAAAGACTTAATGGTTATTTTAAAAGAACATGGCATAAATGCTTTACGTTTCAGGGTTTGGGTAAATCCCTCCGGTGGTTGGAGTGGTAAAACTGATGTCTTGAATTTGTGCAAGAGAGCTGACAAAATGGGTTTTAAAATAATGATTGATTTCCATTATAGTGACTCATGGGCAGACCCCGGTAAACAAACTAAGCCGGCAGCATGGGCTAATCATAATCTTGAACAGCTACAGAAAGATGTTTATGACCATACATATGATATATTAAAAACTTTAAAGAATAATGGAATAACACCTGCGTGGGTACAGGTTGGCAATGAAACCAAGAGAGGTATGTTATGGCCTGAAGGAAGTACTGATACCAGTATGAAAAACTTCGCTATGTTGGTTAACAGTGGCTATGATGCAATAAAAGCCGTTGACAGTACTATGCAAGCTATTGTTCATTTGCCTGATGGTGATGAAAATAGTTTATTTAGATGGATGTTTGACGGATTGAAAAAGAATGGAGCAAAATGGGATATTATTGGTATGTCTGCATATCCGCATTGGGCACATCTTGACTCAAAAACAGAAATTGATCGTGTCGTTGCAAATATGAAAGATATGGTGGCCAGATATAATACTAAAGTTATGGTTGTTGAGACAGGCTATGAATGGGATAAACCATATGAAGCAAATAACTTTCTTGTTGAGCTTATGGATACATTGATGGATATTGGGGCATTGGGCTCGTTTTACTGGGAACCTGAATCAATGACTGGTTATGCTTTGGGTGCATGGGATCCAAATACAAAAAGACCAACAATCGCAATGGATGCTTATCTGGGAATTAAGCATATAGATCCGGCAACTGTAATTAAGATAAAATTAGACTCACCTTTATCTGGTAGCACTTTCAGAAATGATGAGAAAATTGAACTTAAAGCAACAGCAAGTCATCTTAATGGTTCGATTTCTAAAGTAACCTTTTATGTTAACGATAAGCCGGTTGCTGTAAAAACAGAGATGCCTTATACTTTCCAATTGCCAAATCCAGGAGTAGGAAATTTTAGAATATATGCAACAGCAACAGATTCAGATGGCTATATTGTTAAAACAGAAGTTGTTTCGATTCAGATTGGTATAATTTCTATATTTCAGGAAAACACAGCTGGCTATTGTGGTATGACAAATAATGCAGGTACAATAGATAGTAATCACCCAAATTATACAGGTGCTGGTTTTATAAATTCTAATAATGAGATTGGAGCATCAGTTAACTGGACTATAAACTTTCCAAAAGTTGGTATTTATAAGATTACATTCAGATATGCAGCTACTTCAGCGAGGCCGGGCACTTTAAAGATAAATGGCAAAAATATAGGTACTATTCCTTTTGCATCGACAGGCGCATGGGATACATGGGATTTTTCATCTTTAAATTATACTGTATCTGAAGCGGGTGCGGTTCCGGTATCGGTAATATCAACAAAGGCGGAAGGATTACCAAACATTGATTACCTGAGTATACAATCTATGAATACAGATTTAAAGACAGAACCTGGTAGTTGTATGTCTCACCCTGTGGTTTCTTCAATTTCGGATATTGAAACAGGGAGTAAACCAATTGATAAGATTTTTATTTACAGGACAGACGGTTTGCTTGTAAAGAGGGTAGATTTTGATAGAGCTCAAACTATTAATGCTTTACTGAGTAACCTTGAAAAAGGCTTGTATATAATTGAATACTATTCAGGCCGTGAAAAATTTAAAAGAAAACACTCTGTAATAAAATAATGTTTTTTTTGTTTGATTCTCGAAATTCGGGGACTGTCTTTTTAAGGTGGGACAGTCCCCGGATTATTTTAATAAGTTTTGTTATACTATAAGCTCGTTGCCTACTTTTCTTGCTCTTTCGGGTTTGTCGAGATCAATGCCTTTTGCGAGTCCGATTTCAACTAATAAATTCCAACCTGCACAAAGCATTACGTAAGGTTTTAATTCTCCTGCTGCAGGTACTTTAATCGTAGTAAATGGAGTGTCATGATCTGAAATTGCAACAACTTTCAATCCGACTCCCTGAGAAAGTACTTCCTGAAATTTTTGAATTTCTTCTTCAATAGGGTCTACTACAAATACGATATCGTTACAGTCCATTACTTCTTCTATGCCGTGTACTGCATATGTTCCTTCCAGGAAATCTGATTTTTTACGAGTGATTTCGTTTGTTTTCAAAGTCAGCTCTTCAGCTACTCCGTCGTTGTAGCCTGCAAAATAAATTGTTGGAGCATTAACAGCCAGTTTGGTAATTTCTTCAGGTATTTCAAGTGTTAATGCCTTTTCGAGTAATTCAGGTAGTTTTTTCAGATCTTCTTTTTTATCTACGCCCAGCATATTCCAGAGTATAGACTCATAAAACAAAGTTTGTTCGATAACACTCTTTGTTGCAGCCACAGCCTGTTCCCAGCCGCAATTAAGAACCCATGTTTTTGAGCATTCTCCTGCCAGCATGGTTCCATCATTTGCAGTTAAGCCGTAACGGTCGTTGTTACCTGCCTCTTTCAGCATTTTGGCCAAAAGCACGACTTCTTTTGTTCTTCCTGAGTTTGATGCACAGAAAACCGCAAATTTTGATAAGTCGTACTGTGCACTTTGTCTTGAGCCATCTGTGGCTATTGATAAGTCCATGCCCAGTTTAAGAGATTTTCTGATTGCATTTTTTGCAGGGAAAATTCTGCTTGAGCCTTCTCCTGTCAGGAATAGTCTGCCTTTTGCTTTAACTGCTTTTGCTACTTCAGAAGTTTGTTCAGGGTCGAACATTTTTACAGTATCAACTGTCTGCATCATTTCCTGAACTAATGCATACTTTGAGTACTTGCTGTCGGTCAAATTCATATTCGTGAGTTTATTGTTAATTATGAGTTTATTTTATTTTTTTGAGGTCTTGTGCTTTCTTTTTGAATGTTTCAAGCTCAGTTCTTACCTGATAAACAAAACTATTGTCATCAACAGTGCCAATTGCTGCTATCATTTCTTCTTGATTTTTGAATGTGATTTGTCTGAAATGATTGTCATAATCTTTAAGTCTCGAACTGTAAACCTGCTGGCAAATATAATTTTGAATTTCTACTTCTTTATCAATTAAAGTATTCCAGGTATTTGCATCAATTTCTTTTATTTTCAGTATTTCACAAATAGTTGCGTAAGCATGTTTTTGTTTGTCAACCGGATATCTCTCCCAGAGTGTATCGTATGTTTTATGAATTTCATTCCAGTTTTTAAGTGCTCCATCTCTGATATCAGCTCTTAATTTGTCAACATCTTTCTCGATTACAAGTTGACCTCCAAGATTTACCCAGGATTTTTCTCTGACTCCGGCAAGCTCTTTGTTCATTTTTGCGAGGCTTGAACCGGGATTGGTTTCGAAGTAGTTAATAAGATTTTTTACTGAATAATGTATAAGCATATCATGATAGGCAGTCCAGGCTTTGCGGGCTTTTAGAATAACGACTTTTCGTTTGCCTTTTTCCATTTTTTCGCCTAAGATTTCAAGCTTGTCGACTTCTTCGGGTTTTTCCTTAAAAAGGTTTCTGCCTGATTCGGATAATTCAGCGTCAGACATTAAAGAGTAATCAGTATTCTGTTTTTTAAAATAGGCTTTTGCTGTCCATATTTCCAGAAGAGT
>CAZFUO010000131.1:0-3882 GCA_964522065.1 uncultured Bacteroidales bacterium
ACGGTAAATCAATTGATACATCGATGGGTATGACTCCTGTTGATGGTCTTTTAATGGGAACCAGATCTGGTGAAATTGATGCAGGGGTGTTGACATTCATTTCTGAAAAAGAAAAACTAAATGCCAAAGGACTTAGCGATCTTTTAAATAAAAAGAGTGGTGTTCTTGGTGTTTCAGGTGTATCTTCAGATATGCGTGAGATTGAGGCTGCTATTAAAGCCGGTGACGAAAGAGCCGCACTTGCAATGGAAATGTACAACTATCGTATCAAAAAATATGTTGGCTCATATGCAGCAGCTATGGGTGGTATTGATATTCTTGTCTTCACCGGTGGGGTTGGTGAAAATCAATGGGCAACCCGTTCTGCCGTTTGTTCAGACATGCAGTTTATGGGCATCAAGATGGACGAATCAAAAAATATCGGTATGAGAGGTAAGGAAATGATTATTTCATCTCCCGATTCACGTGTGACAGTTCTGGTTGTACCAACCGACGAAGAATTGATGATTGCAAAAGATACAATGGAGATACTTTCTAAATAACTTCTTCAAAGTTGTTTAGTGAGAAACCGCTGCTGTCAAGTACACCATAAGAGAAGTGGTAAATCCAATCTCCAAGTACTATAACGCGACTTTTTCTGCTTATTCCAATATCTAGTAATATGTGTCTGTGCCCGAAAATATAAAATTCGGGCGCATTTTCACCTTCTTTTGCCGCATGGTTTTTTGCATACAATATAAGATGTTCCTTGTCTTCACCAAGATATTTCTCAGGACCTGTACCTCTTTTTAATCTACTCCTCTTTGCCCAGTTTAGCCCATAAGTCATAGCAAGACGCGGGTGAATAGTAGAAAACAATATCTGGCAAAGTCTGTTGTGAAATATTTTTCTGATTATAGCAAATTTTATATCCGGATCACCCAATCCGTCACCATGCGCCATAAATACTTTATAACCGTATAGTTCTTTTGTTAAAGGTTGCTTAATAACTTTAACACCCAGCTCTTCCTGTACATAGCTGTACATCCAGATATCATGATTTCCTGTAAACCAGTAAACCGGAATACCTGCATCTGTAAATTCAGCAATTTTTCCAAAAAACCTGACATAGCCTCTTGGTACTACATTTTTATATTCATACCAAAAGTCAATTATATCTCCAAGTAAATACAAAGCTTCACAATCACTCCTTATACTGTCAAGCCATCTGACTAGTTTCAACTCTTTTTCTTTTCTGTCGTCAAAAGCCAGTGAGCCAAGGTGAGTGTCTGATACAAAATATGTTTTCATTGGTTTTATTTATAAAAAGCCCAATTCCAACTTAGCTTCTTCAGACATCATATCTTTATCCCATGCCGGATCAAAAACCAGATTCAGGTTTAAAGTCTTAACACCTTCAACCGATTCGACTTTCATTCTAACATCTTCCAGAATAAAATCTGCAGCCGGACAGTTTGGAGCTGTTAAAGTCATATCAATATTTACAACTCCCTCATCGAGTACTTCAATGTTATATATAAGCCCTAAATCGTAAATATTTACAGGTATTTCAGGGTCATAAACTGTCTTTAGCATTTTTAAAATGCCTTCTTCGGTTTTCAATATATTGGGTTCCATAATTTCTGTTTTTTGCAAAAGTACACCATTTGTAATAAAACAACAAATATCTTGATTTACAGTCTGCCCTGATCTGCATAACTAAAGTAATTTGATTCACTGAAAATGAGATGATCAGTAAACTGAATATCTAGATTTTCACATGCAAGTTTTAGCTTTCTGGTTATTCTGTCATCGCATGAGCTTGGTGTTGGATTTCCCGATGGATGATTGTGGCAAATTACAATTGATGATGCCAGCTTGTCGAGAGCATGTTTTAATACAATTTTAGGATCGACAGTAGTTTCCGAAACCCCTCCGTGACTGATTCTGATTGTTTCCAGCACTCTGTGTTGATTGTTCATAAGAAGCACCCAACATTCCTCATGTTTTAAATCGGCAAGTCTGGCATGAAACAGTTCAAAAATATCTTTACTGTTGCGTATCTGATGTTTGTTAATTATCTCAGAAGACCTTCTGCGTTTGCCTATTTCCAGCGCTGCTGTCAGAGTAATTGCTTTAACCGGACCAATACCGTTAAATTCATCACATAGAGTTTTGATACTAATTTTACCGAGTTCATTAAGATTGTTGTTGGCGAAATTCATGATTTTCCTGGCAAGATCTAATGCTGTTTCGTTACGATTGCCCGATCCCAGTATTATCGCCAGCAATTCTGCATTACTTAAATGTGATGCACCCAAAGAAAGTAGTTTTTCTCTTGGTCTGTCTTCTTCTGCCCATTCTTTAATGCTAAATTTGTTTTCAATGCTCATAGAGCATGTTTGTTCTGTGTTTTTGTCTTTTGGTGTTTTCATGAAATAAAAATTAAATAAAAGCAAAGATAAGAATAATAAATTAGTGATTAGTTTTTAGTGATTAGTTTTTAATGCAGGGCACTCTAAAAGTGTTGTACTGGGTGTAAAATCACATAAAAATAAAATGAGCCGTTGGAATTAAAACCAACGGCTCATTTACAATTTTTCTTTAACACTACACCCGGCATTTATAACCTCTGCAAGTGCCCTGCATTAAAAACTAAAAACTAATCTCTAAAAACTAATCGCCAATCACCTCACTCTCTCCGCATAAGATCCATCTCTCGTATCAACTTTGATTTTCTCTCCGTTTTCGATAAAAAGAGGTACTCTTACAGTTGCACCGGTTTCGACGGTTGCAGGTTTAAGTGTATTTGTTGCTGTATCACCTTTTAGACCTGGTTCTGTATATGTTACTTCAAGTACAACATGGGTAGGCATGTCTGCATAAAGTACAGTTTCTGATTCTGCGTGAGTAACAACCTCAAGCATATCACCTTCTTTCATGAATTCAACTCCGTTGATGCAGTCTTTTGCGATTGTGATTTGTTCAAATGTTTCGTTATTCATGAAATTGAAGCCCATATCGTCCTGATATAAATACTGATAAGGTCTGCGTTCGATTCTGACTTCATCAAGTTTAACTCCGGCATTGAATGTGCGCTCTAAAACTCTTCCGTTTACAACATTTTTAAGTTTGGTACGGACAAACGCTGCACCTTTTCCGGGTTTAACGTGTAAAAATTCAACTACAAAATAGTACTGACCATCTATGTCAATACACATTCCATTTCTAATATCTGCTGTAGTAGCCATGTTCTGCTAGTCTTATATATTGATTATTAATAATTTGATTCAAATTGAAAAAGAGGTGCAAATATCGTAATTATCATTAAAAGGAGCAAATAAAAAATATAGCTTCGTATATGAAAGCCTCAATCATGTTAAAAAAAAACTGATTCAATTAGAAAATAGTATATTTGAATCGATTATGAAAAAGAGTTAATATTTTAGTTCAGTTTTTTAAGTTATGTACGGAATCATGAAACGAAGTTATATAATATTATTCGCTCTATCATCTATTTTTATGGTAATAGGTTTTATTGCCTGTGATGACCCCGTAACACCTCCTTTACCTGAGGTGCAAAATGGCAAGATTGCATTTTACACCAATGCACATGATTATTTAAAAAGCGATTCGGTTAAAGTCCATATTTATATTGATAGCATTCCGATAGGAGTGTTATCAGTATCAGGACTTGGTGACAGTTTAGATTGCAAATCAGAGTCTGATTCTGTGCTTTTAATTGAAAGGCCTGTTGGCTCTTACAAGTATTACGCAAAAACTGAAGATACAGATTCTATTGTCTGGTCAGGAACTGTAAATGTTGTAAAAGATTCGCTTTCAATAGTAGGTCTTGATGTTATGGATGTTGTTGATGAGCTTACAAAGGTAAAGTTTAAGTTG
>CAZFUO010000131.1:3982-7147 GCA_964522065.1 uncultured Bacteroidales bacterium
TCTTGTTCGAATAAAAAATGACTGATTATGAAAAGATTATATTTAGTAACCCTACTGATAACAATCAGTGCTATTTTGTTTTCACAAAATAGTTCTTACTATTGGTATAAAGGTAAGAAAGTGACATTGGAAAGCCTTGATACGAAAAAGTTTTTAATATTCGAATCTGATAGTTAAGATTCTTTGAATGTTATAAGTTTATTTTCAGAAAACGATATCAAGGTCAGGAATATGAATCCAAAAGATGTTGGCGGTACAAAAAGTATGAAATGGATTATAGCTGGATTACCTCGTATGGAAAGTGAATTTGAATATGCTATTAGGGTTTTTTGGGAAAATAATAAAAAACTCTTTAATGGGGTTGTCATTTAGAAAAATAAGTCTTACTTTTGCAGGCCGTTAATGGAATATAATAATACTAAATACATCAAGTTCAATGAAAAGGACATTTCAACCATCAAACAGGAAAAGAGCAAACAAGCACGGTTTCCGTTCAAGAATGGCAACAGCTAATGGACGCCGGGTATTGGCTAACCGTCGTGCTAACGGAAGAAAAAAACTGACTGTATCAGACGAAGAACGTTTGAGGGGCTAATTTTTTTGAATTAACATTCATAAAAAAGTAAAGGTTGTGAGATCTTTACTTTTTTTGTTTTATGCCAATTAGTTGCATTTGTTTTTAGTATTTTTGGGCATTGAAATAATTTTAAAATGGACAAAAGGCTGAGACTGGTTTTAAAAAACCTTATAATTTTTACCGTAATATTTGCCGCTATAATAATTGGTGTTATGATAGGGCTAAATAAGTACACTCATCATAGTGAGGTAATTATTGTTCCCGATGTGACTTCATTGAGTGTTGAAGAGGCTGCTGACTATTTTGAGAAAAAAGGCCTCAGGTATAAGGTAGTTGATTCAATCTATATTAAGTCCAGACTTCCGGGTTCGATTATTGAGCAAAAGCCTGCTCCCGGATCGAAAGTAAAAAATAACAGATTTATATTTCTGACTATAAATTCTTCTGATGATGAGAAGATT
The DNA here is from genome assembly GCA_964522065.1 of uncultured Bacteroidales bacterium. Taxonomy (GTDB): domain Bacteria; phylum Bacteroidota; class Bacteroidia; order Bacteroidales; family UBA1402; genus UBA8389. The sequence goes on from CAZFUO010000131.1 coordinate 5,021, forward strand.
AAGCTGCCCGATGTAAGAGATTTTTCTCAAAGACAGGCCGAGGCTACACTTGAAGCTGCCGGTATTAAAATTGCAGATGTTGAGTTTATGCCTTCGGAATTTCAGGATTTGGTGCTTGATGTCAGATATAATGCAAGAAGTATATCAAAAGGTTATGAGTTGCCTAAGGGCTCTTATGTTACTCTAGTTGTTGGTCAGGCTTATTCGTCCAGTGAAATTCTGGCTCCCGATCTTCAGCCTTTAACTTTAACTCAATCAATTGACGAAGCTCACAAAAGAAGCCTGAATATCGGAAATATATATTACGACGAAACCCCTAAAAATGCCGAAGACGCTAAGTTGTATAAGGTGTACAGGCAAGACCCCATACCCGGGACTCCTGTAACTATAGGTCGTAAGATAGAACTTTGGATGACTAAAGACTCAGAAGTACTTGCGGTTCCGCAGGAAAGTTACGCAGAAGAAGAGGAAGTTTATGCTGAATGACGAATCGTTAGATAATGAGGCATTTGACGATTTTGATGAGCCGTCTGATGTCATTGAATCTGGTAGTCTTTTTGAAAAGTACAGATTTGTTGCCGATAAGGGACAAACTATACTAAGGGTTGACAAGTTTTTAGTTGACAGAATTACCAATGTTTCCCGTAACCGAATTCAGGATGCTGCTGATGCAGGCCATGTTGTTGTAAATGATGTACCAGTAAAATCTAATTACAAGGTAAAGCCTAACGATGTGGTTGTTGTAATGGTTACATCTCCTCCTCGTGATAATGAGGTGGTTCCTGAGGAAATGGATTTGAATATCGTTTATGAAGATGAGGTTTTGATGGTTGTAAACAAGCCGGCAGGGATGGTTGTGCATCCGGGTCACGGTAATTTTTCCGGTACGCTGGTAAATGGCCTTGCCTGGCATTTTAAGGATAATCCATTGTTTCCTTCTGACGACCCTCGTCCTGGTTTGGTTCACAGAATTGATAAGAACACTTCAGGTTTGCTGGTTATTGCTAAAAATCCTGAGGCAAAAACACATTTGGGCTGGCAATTTTTCAGGAAGACTACAGTAAGGAAATATATTGCTTTGGTTTGGGGTCAGTTTGAAAATGAAACCGGTACAATTGAGGGAAATGTAGGCAGAAACCCAAAAGACAGGCAGGTTATGACTGTTTTTACAGATGGTATTAATGGCAAGAACGCTGTGACTCACTACAGGGTTCTTGAGAATTTTGACTATGTGAGCCTGGTTGAATGTGTTCTTGAAACAGGCAGAACTCATCAGATAAGAGTTCATATGAAACATATCGGGCATCCTTTGTTTAATGATTCTACTTATGGTGGGAGTGAGATTTTAAGAGGAACACGTTTTGCAAAGTACACACAGTTTGTAAATAATTGTTTTGAAGTATGCCCCAGGCATGCTCTGCATGCAAAGACCCTGGGTTTTATACATCCGGTTACAGGTGAGGAATTGTTTTTTGACAGTGAGCTACCAGATGATATGAACAATTTAATTGATAAATGGAGAACTTATATAAATTCAAGATGAAACGTAAAATTGCAATTGTTTGCGGTGGGGATTCCTCAGAAATGGAAGTCTCATTAAAGAGTGCACAAGGTTTGTATTCTTTTATAAATAAAGATCAATATTCAGTTTGGATAGTAGTCATTCACAATAAAGAATGGTATGTAAGGCTGGAGAACGATATTAAGGCCAATATTGATAAAAATGATTTCAGTTTTACTAATGCAGATGAGAAAATAAAATTTGATTTTGCATGGATAACCATTCACGGTACTCCGGGAGAAGATGGTAAACTTCAGGGTTATTTTGATTTAATAGGTTTACCTTACAGCTGCTGCGGTGTTCTGGCAGCTGCTGTTACATTTAACAAATTTGTCTGCAATCAGTATCTGAAAGGTTTCGGACTTATGGTTGCTGAATCTTTATTGCTTAAAAAAGGTCAGACTATTAGTAATGATGAGCTTGTGGAGAAGCTTGGCTTGCCGTGTTTTATAAAATCTAACGTGGGCGGTTCCAGCTTTGGTACATCAAAAGTGAAAGTAGCAGATGAAATTCAGGAGGCAATACAACTGGCATTCAACGAAGGTGATGAAGTAATTGCTGAGTCT
>CAZFUO010000132.1:0-6998 GCA_964522065.1 uncultured Bacteroidales bacterium
GTACAAATGTTGTTGGAGGTGTTAATCCCTCTAAAGGTGGCACTTTTATTGAGGGTTTTCCCGTATATTCTAATGTGATGGAGGCGGTTGAACATACAGGTGCTAATACCAGCATGATTTTTGTTCCTGCAGCTCTTGCTGCTGATGCAATTGTAGAGGCTGCAGATGCGGGAATAAGTTTGATTGTAGCTATTACCGAAGGGATTCCTGTACGTGATATGCTGGCTGTACATCAATATTTAAAAGGAAGTAATGCAGTGCTAGTAGGCCCAAATTGCCCTGGAATAACAACGGCTGGGGTGGCCAAAGTTGGAATAGCCCCGGGTTTTATACACAGCAAAGGCAAAATAGGGATTGTCTCCCGTTCAGGAACATTAACTTATGAAGCAGTCTATCAAACGTCTTTATCCGGTCTGGGGCAAACAACAGCTGTAGGTATAGGTGGCGACCCTGTACACGGACTTAATCATATTGACGTTATAAAAATGTTTGAGGAAGATCCTGAAACTGAAGGTATTATTCTGATAGGTGAGATAGGTGGTAGTGACGAGGAAATGGCAGCTGAATATATTAAGCATAATGTAACCAAACCTGTAGCTGCATTTATTGCCGGAGTTACAGCTCCCAGCGGTAAAAGAATGGGGCATGCAGGTGCAATTATAAGAGGTAACACCGGAACCGCTAAAAGCAAAATTCAGGCTCTTGAAAGCGCAAATGTTTATATTGCAAAAACTGCATCAGAAATAGGAACACAAATGTGCAGGGCTATGTCTGAGCATTACGGTAAAATTTGTTGCTCAGGATAATTTATTTGCAAATATCATGTATTAGGTCGTAAACTTCAGCTTGCTCCTGAGGTGTTTCGCAATAAGTAACTACTATAAGTTTCATTCCGGGTTTCCAGAGGGATGAAACTTTTTCTTTGATAACTTCTTTGTTACCTACAATTCTTGCGTTTAATATTACATTTTTTCCTGCAAAGGCTTCTGCAAATCCTTCTGTTGGATTTGCTCCCGGGTCTGTAGCCTGTGAAAAGGCACCGTCTGCAACTATGATATTATTAAGTCCGGCAATTGCTTCTTTTTTGTCTGACCAGTTGCCGCATGAATGAAATGCGGTTCCTCCAAAATGATTACCGGTGTTGAGCATGTAAGGAGCAGCCATTTCAAGATAAAGATCTGCAGGCAGCATTGTGATACTATCGTCACTCATGCCAATGCCATTAAAACTTTTACTTGATGCGAAGCCATGACCTGGTTTTGCAAGTGCATCACAAATTAGGTTTTGCTGAATTTTTGTAAAGTCAATCATCAGATTTGAACAAATCTCCATACCCTTGTGCATAGACTCGGGGTCAAGATAAAAGTCCATATAAAACTGATTTGATTCTACAATGTTGCTAAGTATGTTTAGCGGTGATTGAATGTCACAAAAAGACATGGGCAATCTTCCTTTAGTTTTTTCAAGAAAGTAACTTGTCATTTCCAGAGTCTTTTCTCCTATCGTAGTTTTTGCAACCTCAGTTATATTGTGGTTTACTAGTTCGCCTACTGAGTTGAATTTTCCGCTTACGCTTGGAGCCAGCCCTTTTTCCCAGACATAATCAAATCCAAAAGCTGAGGCTATCGTACCCAGACCATACCAGGGTTCGAGAAAGTTTGGAATGTCTGCTTTGTATAACATGCTTTTCTCAAGAGCACCAAGTTGTAATTCGAGCGACTTTTTTTGGTCGCGGCAATCTTCTGCAAAAACTTCTTTTACTCTCATTCTACGGTAAACAAGCACCCCCGAATCTGAATTAAAGAAGTTACTGCATCTTTCGTTGAGTGATGCCTCGTAATCTGAATATTTTTCAATATCAAACTTATTGCTTTCTATAGAGTTGACTTCAGTTGCCTGCGAATCGGCCAGATTAAAATTGAATACGTCTTTCATGATGCAAAGATATGAATTTTGTCTGTTTTGTGTTTCAGTTTAAAAGAGCTAACTTTGCGCACTCTTTGAGAAAAGAGCAATAAAAAATATAAGGTAAAAAATGATCACAGTAAGCAATCTACAAGTTCAGTTTGGTAAAAGAGTTTTATTTCAGGATGTTAATCTCAAATTCACTCCCGGAAACTGTTATGGTATTATAGGCGCAAATGGTGCCGGAAAATCTACTCTTCTTAGAGTTATTAGTGGCGAAATTGACCCTTCCAGAGGAGGTATTTCTTTTGGTCCGGGTGAAAGACTTTCTGTATTGAAGCAGGATCACTTTGAGTTTGATGCTTTTACAGTAATGGATACTGTTTTGATGGGTCACGACCATTTCTGGAAAGTTAAAGAAGAGAAAGATGCAATTTACCTTAAAGAAGATTTTACTGATGCAGATGGTATCAGAGCATCAGAGCTTGAAGAGAGATTTGCCGAAATGGATGGCTGGAATGCTGAAAGCAATGCTGCCTCTTTACTCAGTGGTCTGGGTATTACTGAAGACAAGCATTATATGATGATGTCTGACTTAGGTGGTAAGGAAAAAGTTAAGGTTTTGCTTGCCAGAGCCTTGTTTGGCAAACCAGACAACTTACTACTTGATGAGCCTACCAATGACCTTGATGTCGAAACCGTAATGTGGCTTGAAAATTATCTTGCCAATTATGAGAATACTGTACTCGTGGTTTCGCATGATAGAAAATTTCTGGATTCTGTATCTACTCATACTGTAGATATTGACTTTAATCGTATCAGTATGTTTGCCGGAAATTACAGTTTCTGGTATGAGTCAAGTCAGCTCGCTTTACGTCAACAGCAAACTCAAAATAAAAAGGCAGAAGAAAAGAAGAAAGAACTTGAAGAGTTTATCAGAAGGTTTTCTGCTAATGTGGCAAAATCACGTCAGGCCACCAGTAGACGTAAAATGCTCGAAAAACTTAATGTTGAAGATATTCAGCCATCTTCAAGACGTTATCCGGGAATTATTTTCACTCCCGACAGAGAGCCCGGAAACTCAATCCTTGAAGTAAGTGGACTAGCTGCTTCTGTTGATGGTGACGTTTTGTTTAAAGATGTAAATTTCAATGTTGAAAAAGGTGATAAGATATGTTTTCTTTCACGTGATTCAAGGGCAATGACTGCCTTTTTTGAAATTATAAGTGGAGAGAAAAAAGCCCTTGAAGGTCATTATAATTGGGGTATTACAATTACTCCAGCTTATTTGCCTTTAGATAACAGTGCATTTTTTAATACCGACTTAAATCTTGTAGAATGGCTTGGTCAGTTTTCAGCTGATACCAGTGAAAGCTATTTAAGAGGATATTTGGGAAAAATGCTTTTCTCTGGCGAAGAAATTTTCAAAAAGGCTTCTGTGCTTTCTGGAGGTGAGAAAATGAGGTGTATGATTTCACGTATGATGTTGAAAAATGCCAACGTTATGGTGCTGGATTCTCCTGCAAATCACCTTGATCTTGAGTCTATACAGGCTTTTAATAATACTTTGATGGGCTTTAAAGGTAATATTCTGATGGCTTCTCATGATAGAGAGTTTATTCAGACTGTTTGTAACAGGATAATCGAGTTGACACCTAACGGCATTATCGATAAAATGACAGATTACGAGTCTTATATACTCGATCCAACTGTAAAAGAGCAGAGAGAAAAACTTTACAAGCAATAATTTACTTTTTCCTTCTAAAATTCATATTACGACCCTTCTTTGGATATTTCTTAGAAGGGTTGTATTCTGGTGTTTCTCCAAGTTCTTCAGGTACTGGTAGTCTGTAAATAGTCTTATTCAGAAATTTTTCGATACGACTGAATGCCTCCTGCTGGTCTTCAGCTACGAATGTAATGGCCAGACCTTCTGCACTTGCCCGAGCTGTACGTCCAATACGATGTACGTAGTCTTCAGCATCGTTTGGAACATCGTAATTGATAATTACGCTTATGTCTTCAATGTCTATACCTCTGGCAACAATGTCAGTTGCTACCAGAATATTTGTTTTCCCGTTTCTGAATAACTGCATTGTACTGTCTCTCTCAGATTGGTCCAGGTCTGAATGCATTTCTGCAACTGGTAAAGACATCGATTTTAAGATTCTGGTGAGCTCTTTTACCTTGATTTTTGAAGAAGCAAAAATTAAAGCTTTGTCCGGTAAAGTATCCTGAAATAAAAGCTTAACCATTTTCGCCTTTTGATTTTCATAGCAAATGCAGGCCGACTGTATTATTTTTTCATTAGGCTTCGAAACCGCTAATTGTATTTCAATCGGTTCGTTCATTATACTTTTTGCCAGCTCTCTTATTTTAGGAGGCATGGTGGCAGAAAATAATATATTTTGCCTTCTTCTGGGTAATTCCTTGACAATATGCATAATGTCATCAAAAAATCCCATGTCAAGCATTCTGTCTGCTTCGTCTAGTATAAAATATTGAACTTTTGTAAGATCTATAAGGCCAAGTTTAAGATATGAAAGCAGCCTGCCTGGAGTTGCAATTACTATGTCAACCCCCGCTTGTAGTCCCTTTTTTTGCTGTTCCCATACAATACCGTCACTACCACCGTAAACAGCAACTGAAGATACGGGTAAGAAATATGCAAATCCTGTAACCTGTTGGTCAACCTGCTGAGCCAGTTCTCTTGTGGGAACCATCACTACGGCATTAATAGCGTCTTCAGGATGGTTCTTGCCAACTAAGTGGTTTAGAACGGGCAGGAGGTAGGCTGCGGTTTTGCCGGTACCAGTCTGAGCACACCCGATAAGGTCTTTGCCTTGTAAAAGTACCGGAATGCATTTTTCCTGAACAGGAGTGCATTCCCTGAAATTCATGGACCAAAGTCCATCAAGTACGTCGTCTTCGAGATCTAGTTCTTCGAATGTCATCTGAAAAATAAGTTTATACAAAGAAACGAATATTATTGCAGATATTTGTTTCAAAAGGCATATTTCCCGGGGCTGACAAGCATTTTTACTTTGCTGATATCTTTCAAATCACATTCTGTTACAGGTAATGTGAAAAAAAGGGTAAATATTCATCTTTTCCACCTAACCATTTCCCATCATTCCAACCTGAATCCATTAAACCTGTTTCAAACCAAGATGATGCAGATGATATTTTACCCTTTTTATTCCACACAAAAGCAGTCAAGCTATATCTTGTTATTGGTTTTAGTTTTTAATCATTTTGTCTGAATCTTTTTGACTGCGCTTTTCAATCCGGCCACTGAGGCCTTTAAAGTCACTTCACCTGCAGATCTTGATGGCCTTAAAATTGCCAAAGCAAAACCGTTGTGCAAATTACGCTTATTTCCGTTAAATAAATCATTATCTGAGTGATTTCCGTTATCAACAGCAATTAATCTGGCAGAACCGCTAACCTCAAAAACTATTTCACCTGTTGCAGTTGGTACTATTTGTCCTTTGCTGTCAACAGCATATACTTTTGCATATTGCAGATCCATGCCATCTGCTTTCCAGTTTTGGTTTTCTAAAACAATTTTAAGTCCTACAGCTTTTCCTGTGGTTGCAAGTTCATGTGATGACACTTCTTTTCCATTATTTTTGGCTATAGCTTTTATCTTACCTTTGTTGTAAGGTATGTTTTGCCATAAAATTGTATTTCTGCCCCTTATATCTTCTTTATTGTTCTTTTGTACACCATAGGATTTTCCGTTTACAAACAGTTCAACTTCATCTGCATTGGTATATGTCAGAATGTTTTGCATACTTCCTTCTTTGCGGTTCCAATGTGAAGAAACTGACATTCCTCCGACTATAACATCATTCCATTCAAGGCTTTCATTTTCTTTATCGATTACTCCAATATGTACCAGAGGAGTGTCGTCAAAAATGCTCTTAATTAAATATGCCTGAGGAAATGGTTCGAGTGCATGATTGAAAAAAGAATAATTCCATCCTTTACGTGGCCATCCGTGAGATTCACCCCAATATTCAATGGCTCCCCAGTAGGCAAGACCTATCATTTTTTCGCGGTTCATTCCAAAAAATGGAGCCACAAGTTCATTTGTTGTTGCCTCACTTTGGTAGATGTTCATATCGGGGGCATGCCTGAGGTAATCGGGGTAGTTCATCCATCTGTAATTAAAACTGGCTACTTCTGTAACTGTTGCAAGTTCAGGTGGAGTAATTCTTGTATTAAATTCAGGATCACTTTTGCCTATTGCACCACCACGGGCAGGAAACATTGCAACTGTGGTCTTTCTGGTCGGATCGTATCGTTTTAAAAGTACATCCATCATTCTGTAAGTTGTAACTCCCCAGTCACCTGTAGGATAGCCTGCGAGATCTTCTCTCATTTGCAGTTCGTTCCCAAGACTCCATAATACTACAGATGCATGATTACGATCTCTTTTTACCCACTCTATCAGATTTTCGTACCATATATCAGTCCATGGTTTACTTCCAGCCCAGTAATCATTATTGCTCCATTTGTCATAAAGTTCGTCAACTATAATTATACCTTTTTCGTCGGCAAGTTCAAGAAATGATTTTGAATACGGATTGTGAGATGTTCTAATGTGATTGTATCCGAATTGTTTAAGTAAATCCATTTGTCGGGAAATAGCGGTTCTGTAAGCTGCAGCACCAACTGCTCCCATATCATGGTGGTTAGATATACCCTTTAGAAATACCTTTTTTCCATTAAGTTTAAAACCAAATTCTTTGGAAAACTCTATAGTCCTGATTCCGAATTTTTCTTTGACTAAATCAATTATTTTTCCGTTTTGAGAAAGACTGATTTCAGCTGTATATAAATTCGGACTTTCACATGACCACAATTTTGGAGAGTTGATTTCAACAGCAGGCAGAGGTATTTCTACTGCAAGCAATTTGGAATTGTGAGGAGTCATAGTCGTGGTTTCGGTAATTTTATTACCGTTTGGATCATATATTGATGCTTTTACCTCTATATCAAGTCTTTTGCTTCTGATGCCTTCTACTTCTACCTGGACATTGATTTCTGCTTTACTTTCTGAAATTTTAGGTGTTGTAATAAAAACA
>CAZFUO010000133.1:0-6302 GCA_964522065.1 uncultured Bacteroidales bacterium
CAATAATTATAAAGAATATTACAGAGACCTTGATATAAGTAAGGCTATTGCAACAGTAAAATATAAGTCAGGTGATATTACATTCAAAAGAGAGATAATAACTTCTTTTGCCGAGCAGGTTGTAATTATCAGATTATCTGCAGATAAACCAGAGGCTTTAACCTGCAATATCAATCTGAGTACACCACATCAAAAATACAGTATAATTGATAAGTCAGACAGACTAATTATGTCTGGTATTACTGAAACTCACGAAAGGCAAAGCGGTAAATTAAGATATGAGACTCAGGTTAAGCCACTTGTAATGGGTGGAAGTTTCAATATAAAAGATGGCATAATTGGAATTGAAAAAGCTGATGAGGTAATAATTTATGTCTCAATGGCTACAAACTTCAAAAACTATAAGGATATTTCAGTAAATGAAACAGAGAAATGTACAAAATTCCTGGATGATGCTTTCGGCACTCTCTGGAGTGAGTCATTAAATTCTCATACATTGTTTTATAAAAGCTGGTTTGACAGAACTGTTCTTGATTTGGGAACAACATCTCAGTCTCAAAAACCCACAGACCAAAGGGTAAAAGAATTTGCTACCAGTTTTGACCCCGGACTTGCATCATTGTACTTTCAGTTTGGAAGATATTTGTTGATTTGCAGCTCTCAGCCAGAAGGACAGCCTGCAACACTACAGGGTATCTGGAATGAACAAATTTTACCATCATGGGACAGTAAGTACACTCTCAATATAAATACTGAAATGAATTACTGGCCATCTGAAGTTTGCAATTTAAGTGAACTAGGTAAACCTCTGTTTAACATGGTGAAAGACCTGTCGGAAACAGGTCGTGAATCTGCCAGGATAATGTATGGAGCCAGGGGCTGGGTAAGCCATCATAATACTGATATCTGGAGAATAACAGGTGGAGTTGACAGAGCTACATCAGGCATGTGGCCAATGTCAGGAGCATGGTTATCTAAGCACGTTTGGGATCATTATCTGTACACAGGAAACATCGGTTTTCTAAAAGAATACTATCCTGTTATAAAAGAAGCTGCAAGATTTTTTGTAGATTATATGGTTATCGAACCAGAAAAAGGCTGGCTGGTTGTTTGCCCAAGTAATTCTCCTGAAAATAGTCCTTCAATAAAGGGCGCATCTACAGTAGGAGGTGCAACAATGGACAATCAATTGGTCTTCGATTTGTTTAACAGTGTAATGGATGCAGCCGGAATATTGTACGGTGGTAATAAAGATGAAATGTTGTTTGCTGATACATTGAGGTCTATGTTATCAAAAATGCCACCAATGCAAATAGGACAATACGGACAATTACAGGAGTGGATGCACGACTGGGATAATCCAAAAGACCAACACAGGCATATTTCACATCTTTACGGACTTTATCCGTCTGCTCAGATTTCACCTTTCAGAACTCCTGAATTGTGTGCAGCTGCCAAAACAACACTTACTCAAAGAGGAGACCCCTCAACAGGTTGGTCTATGGCATGGAAAATAAATTTCTGGGCACGATTGCTTGATGGAGATCATGCCTATAAATTACTTACCGATCAACTTGATCTGGTAAGCGATCAACCAAAAAAAGGTGGTACTTATACAAATCTGTTTGATGCTCATCCTCCCTTTCAGATAGATGGAAATTTTGGTTGCAGTGCAGGTATAGCTGAAATGCTGATGCAAAGTCATGATGGCTTTATCTATTTATTGCCTGCATTACCATCAGTGTGGAAGTCCGGAAGTGTTAAAGGACTTAAGGCCAGGGGCGGTTTCGAAATGGATTTTACATGGAAAGATGGTAAAATAACTGATCTTACAATTCATTCACATAAAGGTGGCGTTTGTCGCATAAGATCTAATAGTCCACTTAAAGCTAAGGGATTAAAGATAGCAAAAGGAGAAAATCCTAATATGTTTTTCAGGGTTCATAATGTTGCAAAGCCTTTGATTTCTTCAAAAACAAAAGCCGGTGCATTCGATTTGCCTCAATACGTTACTTACGACCTGAATACTCAGGAGGGTAAGATTTATAAGATTACAAACAAATAAATATAAATGCCATGCGTAAATTTTTGACATTAGTTTTATTTTTTACAGTTTTGACCGTTTGTGTTCAGGCACAAGGTAACAAGCCTAAATTCCCGTGGGATAACGGCAATCTGAAAGTAAGTGATAACCATCGTTATTTTGTTCATGAAAATGGTGTGCCATTTTTCTGGCTTGGCGATACAGGCTGGCTGGCTTCATCAAGATTGAGTCGTGAAAATATGGATTATTATTTCTCACATTGTCAGAAAAACGGATATAATGTTGTACAGGTATCTGTTTTGCACGGGATTCCATACTTTAATGTTTATGGTAAAAGCGCACTTCCTAACGGTTTTGATTTCAAAAAGATAGATGTTCCCGGAGAATACGGTTACTGGGATCATGTGGATTATATGATAGAGTCTGCTGCAAAAAGAGGTATTTACATTGGTATAGTTTGCACATGGGGTGGAAATGTAAAATCAGGTACAATTTCAGAAAAGGATGCCGTAAAATATGCTACATTTCTTGCAAACAGATATAAAGATAAGAAGAACATTATCTGGATGATAGGTGGTGATACAAGAGGAGATATTAAAACAGAAGTCTGGATAGCAATGGCAAAAACTATCAGATCGATAGATAATAATCATATAATGACTTATCATCCACTGGGTCGTACAAATTCAGCTGACTGGTTTAATGCAGAAGAGTGGTTGGATTTCAATATGTTTCAGTCAGGACATCGCAGATATGGAATGGTTTCGGGTGATGGTGCTCAGGTAATAGATAAAAATACTCAGGAAGACAACTGGAGATATGTTGAAAAAACATATGCAATGGAACCCAAAAAGCCTATTCTTGATGGCGAACCAAGTTATGAAGATATTCCTGCAGGTTTACACGATTTGAACGAACCCAGATGGAAGGCAGAAGATGTTAGACGATATGCATACTGGTCTGTTTTTGCCGGATCATGCGGACACACTTATGGTCACAATTCAATTATGCAAATGCTTTCTCCTGGCATGAATCCTGCTTATGGTGCTACAAAGTACTGGTATGAAGCATTACAGGATCCAGGTTTTAAACAAATGCAATATCTTAAAAGCCTAATGACAGCACTGCCTTTTACAAAAGGACAACCAGATCAGAGTCTGTTGAAATGTGACGAAGGCAAAATGCATGACAGGCTTATTGCAACAAGAGGTGATGATTATGCTCTTGTTTACACATATACAGGTAGAGAAATTAGCATTGACCTGAATAAAATATCTGGCTCACAAAAGAATATCTGGTGGTTTAATCCATCTGATGGTAGCCTTACTTTCGTCGAAACCGCTAAAAACGGAGTGGTATCTTACAATCCTGCAGGTGGTTACAGAAGTGGAAATGATAAAGTTCTTGTTGCAGTAGATGCAGATAAGAACTATCTGTCAAAAGACTGGAAAACAATTCAAACAGCAAAATAATCTGATATGAAACTAAAACTGTTTATAATAGCTCTTGTTGTTCTTCTGGCGGGTTCGGCATTGGTGTTTTCAAAACCGGTCGAATCTAAAATCACTGTCGTCAGGTTAAAGACCGAGACCAGAATTGACGATATGTTGGCTCTTGATGTTGAGCAACCTCGTTTAAGTTGGGAAATTGATTCAAAAGAAAGAGGTGTTAAGCAAAAATCATACAGAATAATTGTTTCATCTACCAAAGAAAAACTTGATGCCGGAGAAGGTGATTTGTGGGATTCTGGTAATGTCAGGTCTGAAAACTCAATTCAGATACCTTACGAAGGGAAAAAACTTACAAGTCGTCAAAAATGTTTCTGGAAGGTCAAAGTTAATTGTGGTAAACATGGTGAAAGCTGGAGTCAGCAAGGTTTTTGGCAGGCCGGACTTCTTAACGAACAAGACTGGAAAGCCCGGTGGATAGGCCTTGACAAAGCATTTGAATGGGACGTTCTGGATGCAGGCTCGAGACTATCAGCCAGATATTTCAGAAAGGAATTTGATATACCCGATAACTTTGGAGATGCAAAACTTTATATCGTAGGTATGGGCGTATTTGAGCTTTACGTCAACGGACTTAAAGTAGGAGATCAGGTGCTGGCACCATCGCCGACCGATTTTACTCAACAGGTTAAATACACAGCTTTCGAGTTAAATGCATTTTTAAAGAAGGGTAGAAATACCGTAGGAGTAGTTTTAGGTAACGGAAGATTTTTTAATGTGCGCCAGAATTTTAAACCCTGGAAAATTCATAATTACGGTTTCCCGAAAATGCTTTTTCAGCTTGAGGTAAATCTCAACAACGGTGAAGTATTCACACTGCTGAGCGATTCGACATGGAAAGTAACTCCTGACGGCCCGATAAGAACCAATAATGAGTTTAACGGTGAAGAGTACGATGCTACAAAAGAAATGAAAGGCTGGAATAACAGCGGTTTTGACGATACTGCGTGGATGAAGGTAGATCTGACCACAGATCCTGGTGAAAACCGCAGATATTTTGCTGATTCGGTTCCTCAAAACAATGAGCCAAAAACCCCTCATGGCGATTTGAGCTTAAAAAGAGCAAGAAGAGTAGCCCAGATAAACGAGAATATGAAGGTTGTTATGAAGATAAAACCGGTTTCAATTAAAGAGCTTAACCCCGGAGTGTTTATTATGGACATGGGGCAGAATATGACTGGCTGGCTTAAAATGCAGGTGACTGGTAAAAGAGGTGATAAAGTTAAACTAAGATTTGCTGAAAGTCTTCAACCTGATGGGAATCTGTATGTTGAAAATCTTAGAAGTGCAAAGCAGACAGATATTTATACTCTAAAAGGTGAAGGCGTTGAAGTTTGGGAGCCAAGTTTTATTTACCACGGTTTCAGATATGTTGAAATAACCGGCTGGCCTGGTAAACCTGTTACAGGTAATTTCGAAGGACAATTTGTAGCCGATGCAATGTCAGGTTCAGGAAGTTTCTCAAGTTCAGACTACATGCTAAACTCCATCTACAAAAACGCATGGTGGGGTATAGCTGGCAATTATAAAGGAATGCCTGTAGATTGCCCGCAAAGAGACGAACGTCAGCCGTGGCTGGGAGATCGCACTGTTGGCGCATATGGTGAAAGCTTTATGTTTGACAATCAAAGACTTTATGCAAAATGGCTTGACGATATTCAGGAAGCCATGAGTCAGGAAGGTCAGATTTCTGACGTTTCGCCAAACTATTACAACTATTACACTGATAATGTTACATGGCCAGGTACTTACTTATTGGTTGCCGAAATGCTTTACAATCAGTTTGGAGATGTCTATTCTGTCAAAAAGCATTATCCGTACATGAAAAAATGGATGAATTACATGAAGTCCAAATACATGAAAGATAATATTATGACAAGAGATAAGTACGGCGATTGGTGTATGCCTCCCGAATCTCCTGAACTAATTCATTCACAGGATCCTGCAAGAATAACAGATGGTGAGTTGATTTCTACAGCGTACTTTTATAAGTTGTCGTTGATAATGAAGCAGTTTGCTCTTTTGCTTGATAAAAAAGACGAATCAAAAGAATTTGAAACTATGGCCAAAAATCTGGCCGATGCATTTCAAAAGAAATTCTACAATAAAGACAAGAAATTTTACGGGAATAACACAGCTACGTCTAATATATTACCCCTGGCTTTTGGGCTAACCCCCGAAGAAGATGCTTTGACTGTATTTAAAAATGTAGAGAAAGTAATTGAGGTTGACAATAAAAGCCATATTTCAACAGGTGTCATCGGAACCGCATGGCTAATGAGAACCCTTGTAAAATTCGGAAGGGGAGACCTTGCTCTGAAAATTGCAACAAACAAAACTTATCCAAGCTGGGGTTATATGGTAGAAAAAGGTGCAACTACAATTTGGGAACTCTGGAATGGTGACACGGCAAATCCGAGAATGAATTCACAAAATCATGTGATGTTACTTGGTGACCTGATGATTTGGTATCATGAAAATCTTGCTGGTATTAAGACTGACCCTGATTATCCCGGTTTTAAAAAGATAATCATGAATCCTGATTTCCCAAAAGGACTTGACTGGATAAAAGCTTCATTCAGATCGATGCATGGTTTCATTAGAAGTAACTGGTCATTTGGTGGAAATGAGTTTAAGTGGAATATTACAATTCCTGCAAATACTGAAGCCGAAGTACACTTCCCTGCAGACAGAAAGTCAATAACAGAAGCTGGTTTGCCGCTGTCAAAGGTAGATGGAGTAAAATATCT
>CAZFUO010000133.1:6312-6912 GCA_964522065.1 uncultured Bacteroidales bacterium
AGGAAAGAGAATAATCGCACAGTGTTAAGACTTGGTAGTGGTACTTATGAGTTTTCTGCGCGAATAGGAGATAAATAATTATTAATGATAAACGTTCGCTTTCTATATGGTAGCGATAAAAAACAGAATTAATGAGAAATATGAATAAATGGGTTGTTGATGTTATTAACAACCCACAACGATCTGCTATGCCGGTTATGACTCATCCCGGCGTTGAATTTACAGGAAAAAAGGTAATTGATGTTGTAACAGACGGAAAGTCTCATTACGAAGCAATAAAAGCAGTAAGCGAAAATTACCCGACTCTTGCAGCTACAGCAGTAATGGATTTGACTGTAGAAGCTGAGGCTTTCGGTGCAAATATCGTTTTTTCAGATGATGAAGTACCAAGTGTTACAGGTAACATTTTATCGACTCATGAAGATGTAGAGGCTCTCAATGTTCCCGATATGAAAGCGGGAAGATTGCAGGAATATCTTAAAGCCAATAAACTTGCATCTGAAAATATAGAAAAGCCTTTCTTCTCAGGTTGTATAGGCCCTTTTTCGCTTGCAGGCAGACTTTATGGCATGACTGAAATAATGACAGGTTGTTATATGG
>CAZFUO010000134.1:0-6881 GCA_964522065.1 uncultured Bacteroidales bacterium
AGAGTTGGATTGAAAAACAGCTATCATTTGTTTCCATCTGAAATAAGTGGTGGAATGCAAAAGAGAGCAGCTATAGCCAGGGCAATTTCGCTTAATCCAAAATATTTGTTTTGCGATGAACCAAATTCAGGTCTTGATCCTTTAACATCAATACGTATAGATGAATTGATTACAGACATAACAAGCGAATATAAAATGACAACTGTTATTAACACGCATGATATGAACTCAGTAATCACAATGGGTGAAAAAATAATATTTATTTATCAGGGTGATCTGTTTTGGGAAGGAAATAAAACGGAGCTATTTAAATCTGATAATGAAAAACTTAATGATTTTGTTTTTGCATCTAAAATGCTTCATAACAATACAAAGAACTGCTAAATTTTATCATTATGAAGGTATTGTCCTACAATTTAAACGGAGTGCGCTCTGCAACAAGTAAAGGCTTAGGAGATTTCTTAAAATCGTCAGGAGCAGACGTTGTTTGTTTTCAGGAAACTAAAGCACAGCCTGAACAAATTGACTCTTTTATTTTTTACGAAGCTGGTTATGAGCACTGCTTTTATCACTCAGCTCAGAAAAAAGGGTATAGCGGAGTAGCAATATTATCGAAAACGAAACCGGATAAAATAGTGATTGGAATGGACAATCACAAATATGACAGCGAAGGAAGAGTTATAAGAGCTGATTTCGGAGATCTAAGTATCCTTTGTGTATATATTCCTTCAGGAAGCATGGGAGACTCCAGGCAAGACTTTAAAATGGAATTTCTGTACGACTTTATTAAATTCATAAACCATCTTATAACAGAAAGGCCAAATCTTCTTATTTGCGGCGATTTTAATATTTGTCACAAACCAATAGACATTCATCATCCGGAAAAACACAAAGGAGTCTCAGGCTTTTTACCCGAAGAAAGAGATTGGTTTGATAATCTGATTGAAAGTGGCTTTGTTGATACTTTCAGGGTTTTTGATAATAGTCCTGATAAATATACATGGTGGAATTACAGACAATTTGCAAGAGGTAAAAATCTTGGTTGGAGAATAGATTACCATCTGGTAACTAATAACCTTAAAGATAAACTTACCGGAGCAGAAATACTTAGTGAAATTGTACATTCTGACCACTGTCCGGTTACTGCAGAATTAAAAATATGAAACAACAGGGATATAGTTCATTCAGGTTGCGAATAGCATTCTTTAGTATTGCTGCGATTATGACGGGAGTATCTACTCTTTTTTCAAGCAGATTGGCAGAAGATCTGGCTATAGAAGAAAAAAAGAAAATAGAACTTTGGGCAGAAGCCGTAAAACTATTTGTTACCGAACCTGTTGGTGATGTTCAAATGGACTATTCCCTTATTCAGAATATATTTGAAGGCAATACAAATATTCCCGTTATTCTGGTAGATGAAGATAAAAACATTCTTGAGTACAATAATCTGAACATTTCTTCAAGAGATGATTCGATGAAAATTGAACAAAAGGCAAGAAAAATAATCTCAAAAAAGAAGTTTATTGAAGTAAAATTATCAGATGAAGTCTCTCAATATGTATATTACGATGATTCAAACCTGCTGAAAAAACTTACATATTTTCCCTTTATCCAGTTACTGGTAATGTTTATCTTTTTGATAGTTACAATCTACTCACTAAACACTACAAAAAAAGCAGAACAAAACAGAGTATGGGTGGGCTTATCAAAAGAAACCGCACATCAATTAGGCACTCCGATATCATCATTAATGGCTTGGGTTGAACTCCTGAAACTAAAAAATGTTGATGAAAAGCTGTTGATAGAGATGTCAAAAGATACACAAAGACTAAAAACAATAGCAGAAAGATTTTCTAAAATTGGGTCAAAGCCTGATCCCACACCCGAGGATATCAGACCGGCTCTTGAAAATGCAGTAAATTATATAAAAAACAGAAGTTCAAAAAAAATAAGTTTCGTAACAATACTGCCTGATAGTGAGATTAAGGTAAACCTCAACATTCCGCTTTTTGAATGGGTAATAGAAAACCTTTGTAAAAATGCTATAGATGCTATGGGCGCAACCGGCTCAATAACCATTAAAGTATTTTCTGAAAGCAAACATATTTGTATAGATGTATCAGATACCGGAAAAGGCATCTCAAAAACAAACTTTAAAAACGTGTTCAAACCTGGTTATACCACAAAACAAAGAGGTTGGGGACTGGGACTATCACTTGTAAAAAGAATAATCGAGGAAAACCACGATGGTAAGATCTTTATTAAAAGCTCTGAGCCGGGAAAAGGTACAACCTTCAGAATATTATTAAAGAAGGTTTAAGCTATAACACAGCCTGAGTTTTTATTGGTAATGTAAAAAAGAAAGTACTTCCTTTTCCAGACTTTGATTCAAGCCAAATCTCACCTCCTAACATATCAACATATCCTTTTACAATACTTAATCCTAAGCCTGTTCCACCCTGATTGCTTGTTACTCCATTATTAAGCTGAGTAAATCGCTCAAATACGATATCCTGTTTACTAGAAGGTATTCCAACACCTGTATCTTTGACATAGAATAATATCTTTTCTTCATTGAAATAATAGCAACCTATTTCAACTTTACCCTCAAAAGTGAATTTAAAAGAGTTATTAAGAAGATTTATAAAGACTTGTCTGAGCTTTGTAAAATCTGTTTCTATATCTTTTTGACTATCCTCAAGATTAACATTAATATCAAACTGCAAATTACCTCTTTCATATTTTTCCATAATCTCCTTGCCAAGATATTCAATTTCCCTGAAGAGATTATCTACATTACCTTTTGAAATGCTATACTTCATTTGTTTACTATCAATCATTGAAATCTCGAAAACACTATTTATGACTTCAAGTAATTCTGCACTTTTCTGATTAATAATTTTAGAAAATACTTCAAGATTTTGCTTATTATCAAGATTTTCAGGTAATAATTGAGCAAATCCCATAATTGCATTCATTGGAGTTCTTATTTCGTGCGACATATTAGCTAAAAATGCAGACTTCAATCTGTCTGATTCCTCAGCTTTTTCCTTCGCCTTTTTAAGCTCAACCTTATCTTTGTTTGACTGATCAATAATTGATGCAATTTGCTCAAATTCTACCCCATAGTTACTGAGCAATACCAATTTGCTACTTTCTCCATTTAAAACTGATTTTAAGGTTTTAAGAGGCCTTCCTACCCAGTAAGCAATTGCTAATACAACAATTATCAGAAGTATTGCGATTGACAATACAGATATTGACACAATTAAAGTAGAAAAAGACTTTGTTAATCCCAATTGAGGTGCCTCTCTTTCAATTCTTATATTATAGATTTCTTCACCTGAGTGATTTAATATAGGATAATCAAAAATCACATTGTTAGGTTTGCCACTTATCTCGGTATTCTTATTACTTAATGTAATATCAGACATTGTCATTTTCTCTATTCCTGAAATATAATTCTTATCCCAGATTTTACTTACAAACAAATAGCCTTGTGGAGGAGTTACTCTTTGAGGATCGTTAGTTGGGTGTATTGTTGCTCCAAAAATCTCAACAATATTTCCGTTACTAACTATATGAGTTTTTAAAACACGTTTTTTATAGAGCTCATTTAAAAGCTTTTTAGATTGCTCAATAATATCTTTATATGGAGCATTATATGTTGGATGAGAATAATTCAAATCGTTATCTAAATTTAAAACCCATATATTATCAACTTTATAAGTCGGCAAAACTGTAGCAAGATTTTCCTCAGACCATTGTTTGTCGTTTGTTTTAAGAAAGTTGCACATATCATCCCAGTATGAGTAATCCAGTACAGGTTGTTCATATCGGGAGGAGTTATTAGATAAAAGTATATCAAAAGCCAGTTTGTATTGCTCAGAGGTAGTTTCAATTACTAATTTCTCCTGCTTCTTTTCAGCAATGAAAATGATTAAAATTGAGATTCCGAACAATAGAAAAACTGATGTTGCCAGAATAAATATTTTAGTAGTAGTTCTCACATTTGTATATTTAAAGAAACTTTTACAGGCATTAGATTTATACAAAAATAATTATATTTCTCACAATTGAAAATTAAAAAGGCAGATCAATTGACCTGCCTTCTTAACATATTAAATAAACTTATTAAAAGTCCTCTTCTACAGTTTCGTTATAATCAAGAATAGTCTTTCTTGTTGCATTTAGTCTGTCGAAGTCTTCTTTTGAACCAACTATCAATTTATCAAAATCTCGTTGTCCTGTACCTGCAGGTATAAGGTGACCGCAAATAACATTTTCCTTAAGACCTTCTAGTCTGTCAACTTTACCTTGTATTGCAGCTTCGTTAAGAACCTTTGTGGTTTCCTGGAAAGAAGCAGCAGACATAAAGCTGTTTATTTGTAGTGCAGCACGGGTAATACCCTGAAGTATCTGATTTGAAGTTGCAGGAATTGCATCTCTTGTCTCAACCAACTTAAGGTCTCTCCTTTTTAATGAAGAGTTTTCATCTCTCAGTTTTCTGGCTGTTACAATCATACCAGGTTTAAGATTAGGTGAGTCACCAGACTCTAGTACTACCTTTTTACCCCAAATTCTGTCGTTTTCTTCGGCAAATTCGTTTTTATCGATAATCTGTTGTTCGAGGAACCTTGTATCACCGGCATCAACGATTTCTACCTTACGCATCATTTGTCTTACAATTACCTCAAAATGCTTATCATTAATTTTTACACCCTGAAGTCTGTAAACGTCCTGTACTTCATTAACAATATATTCCTGTACAGCTGTCGGACCCTTGATAGCCAAAATATCAGCAGGAGTTATAACACCTTCAGATAATGGAGTTCCGGCTTTCACAAAGTCATTTACCTGTACAAGTACTTGTTTAACAAGTGGAACCATATACTTTTTAACCTCACCTGTCTTAGACTGAATTACAATTTCACGGTTACCGCGTTTAACTCTGCCTAGTTCGATTACCTCGCCATCTATTTCAGAAACCACAGCTGGATTAGAAGGATTTCTTGCTTCAAATAGTTCAGTTACACGAGGAAGACCTCCGGTGATGTCACCTGCTTTTGCAACTGCACGAGGTATCTTAACCAATATATCACCGGCTTCAATTTGCTCACCGTCTTCCTTAAGCAAGTGTGCACCTGCAGGAAGGTTATAAGTACGCAATCTTTCACCAGTACTACTTAATACGTGAATTGAAGGTACCCTTGTTCTATCTTTAGACTCGATGATAATCTTCTCCTTCATTTTTGTCGTATCATCGGTATATGACTGGAATGTCACACCTTCTTCGATAGACTCAAATTCAAGTTTACCTGCCTGTTCTGAAATAATGGTAGCATTATAAGCATCCCATTCACAGATTTTATCACCTTTTTTAACCTTATCACCCGGATTAAAGTATAACTTCGATCCGTAAGGAATATTTTGAGTTGTAAGAATAACTTTTGTAACAGGCTCTACAAGTCTTAATTCTCCGTAGCGACCTACCACTATCTGAACAGAGCTACCTGCATCATCTTTAACAATTACGGTACGAAGCTCATCTATTTCAAGAATAGCGTCATTTGATGCAACTATAGATGGATCTGCCTTAACGTTACCTGCAACACCACCGACGTGGAAAGTACGCAGTGTAAGCTGTGTACCCGGCTCACCAATTGATTGAGCAGCAATAACACCTACAGCTTCACCTTTATCAACAATCTTACCATTTGAAAGATTTCTACCGTAGCACTTAGAGCAAACACCTTTTTTAGATTCACAAGTAAGCACTGAACGAATTTCAACTCTCTCGATTGGTGAAGTTTGTATCTTTTCAGCAATTTCTTCAGTGATTTCCTGACCAGACTCTACAAGCAGTTCGTTTGTAATAGGATGATATATATCATGTACAGAAACACGACCAAGAATTCTTTCATAAAGAGTTGCAACCTTTTTAATTTCAGTAGCAACAAGTCCACGAAGAGTACCACAGTCTTCTTCTGTTATAATAACGTCATGAGAAACGTCAACAAGACGACGTGTCAGATAACCAGCATCAGCTGTTTTCAAAGCTGTATCCGCCAAACCTTTACGGGCACCGTGGGTTGAAATAAAGTATTCCAACACTGATAGACCCTCCTTAAAGTTTGATAAAATAGGGTTTTCAATTACCTGTCCACCTTCAGCACCTGATTTTTGCGGTTTCGCCATAAGACCACGCATACCTGAAAGCTGTCTGATCTGTTCTTTCGAACCACGAGCTCCAGAGTCAAGCATCATATAAACAGAGTTGAAACCCTGATTATCTGTTTCAAGCTGCTTCATGAGGATATTTGAAAGTCTTGTATTAACACCGCCCCAAACGTCAATAATCTTATTGTAACGCTCATTGTTTGTAATAGCACCCATAGAGTACTCCATCATGATAGAGTCAACCTCATCATAGCCTTCTTTTACAAGAGCTTCTTTTTCTGCAGGTATAATTACATCCTGAAGATTGAAAGAAAGACCACCCTTGAAAGCCATATGATAACCCAAATCCTTAATATCATCAAGGAACTGAGCTGTTCTTGCAACTCCACTGCTGGCAATAATTCTACCAATGATGTCACGTAATGACTTCTTGGTTAAAAGTTCGTTTATGTAGCCAACATTTTCAGGAACAAAAGCATTTACCATTATTCTACCTACTGATGTCTCAATAAGTCTTATAACTCTCTGTCCATTTTCATCAACGTCTTTAACTCTGACAAAAACTTTAGAATGTATTGAAACCTTACCTTCGTTGTAAGCAATAATTGCCTCTTCAGGAGAATAGAATTTCAAGCCTTCACCTTGAGCACCCGGACGGAACTTTGTAATATAATACAATCCAAGTACCATGTCCTGAGAAG
>CAZFUO010000135.1:0-6843 GCA_964522065.1 uncultured Bacteroidales bacterium
GTTATGAAGTCTTCCTGCTGTATCAATCAATACAACATCAGCATTATTGGCGGCTGCAGATTTTAATGTATCAAAAGCAACTGAGGCCGGATCTGAACCCATTTTCTGTTTTACAACTGTTGCCCCTGCCCTTTCACCCCAAATAACCAATTGTTCTACAGCTGCGGCTCTGAATGTGTCGGCTGCTCCGAGAAAAACTTTCATACCTGCTTTATTAAACCTGTATGCCAATTTCCCTATAGTTGTGGTTTTTCCAACGCCATTTACACCAACAACCATAATTACATATGGTTTTTTGTTTTCGGGAAAAACGAAATCATCAAAGTCTTCGTTATCATGTTTTATGAGAAGATCGGTTATTTCTTCTTTTAGAACATTGTTAAGTTCTTTAGTATCAAGATATTTATCTCTCGAAATGCGTTTTTCTATTCTTTCAATAATCCTAAGAGTAGTATCAACACCAACATCTGAGGTTATTAATATTTCCTCAAGTTGATCTAAAACGTCATCATCAACTTTTGATTTTCCTGCTACTGCACGCGTGAGTTTTGTGAAAACTGATTCTTTGGTTTTGGACAAACCTTGATCCAGAACAGTTTTATCTTGCTCTTTGTTTCTTGAAAAAATATTGAAAATACCCATATAAGAACTCCGTTTAAGCCACAAAGTTAAGTTAATAACACGAACTAACCAAAATAAAAAAAGCTACCCTAAGGCAGCTTTATTCTATATTGTCTGAATTTTACTTCTTCAGAAAGTCCTGAACTTTATCATTGGCTACAATGCTTTCCTGAAACATATATGAGCCTGTCTTAGGTGATTTTACAACCTTGATAACTTTAGCGAAGGCACGACCTTCACTTCTGTTTTGCATAGACGCAACCGCTTTTTTTGCCATGGCTTAATTATTTTATTTCTTTATGTACTGTAACTCTTTTGAGAATCGGATTGTATTTTTTAAGTTCCATACGACCTGTAGTATTCTTACGATTTTTGGTCGTGATGTAGCGGGATGTTCCCGGCATGCCA
This sequence comes from uncultured Bacteroidales bacterium, assembly GCA_964522065.1. GTDB lineage: Bacteria > Bacteroidota > Bacteroidia > Bacteroidales > UBA1402 > UBA8389. The sequence continues at coordinate 1,030 of CAZFUO010000135.1, forward strand.
CTTTCTTTGTGTTCTGTGCATTCAAGTATTACCTGAATTCTATTGCCTTTTGCTTTTTTTGCCATTTTTTTAACCCTCCTACAATTAATTAATTATCTTGATTGACTGCACAGTTAGATATCCTTTTTCACTAGCATCTCTCATTGCTGCATCTAATCCTTTTTTGTTGATTGTGCGTAATCCGGCCGCTGAAATATTCAACGAAATCCAGCAATCCTGTTCTACCCAATAGAACTTCTTATGAAACAAATTCACATTGAACCTACGTTTTGTACGTCTCTTTGAGTGTGAAACATTGTTTCCGATCATCGCTTTTTTACCGGTAATCTGACAAACTTTTGACATCTTTAAGTTTATTTATTTGGTTACTCATTTTCTTTTAGCGGGTGCAAAGATATAAATTCAATAAATATTATGCAAACCGCAAATATATTTATTTCCAAAACTATTGATTTTCAGACAATAGATGTGAAAGCATATTATATTTCATATATGTATAATGATGCATATAGCAATCATTATAAAGATTTATAACCTTTAATGATGTTTTTATGCATCATTATACTATATTTGCAAAAAAATACTTTTTATGGATTGGATTTCTAAGAGTAATGATGAGATTTTAAATGAACTAGGGCAACGTTTTAAAGTTATAAGGATGTCAAAAAAGCTAACTCAACAGATTCTAGCTGATGAAACCGGTTTAAACAGAAGTACAATTCAGGATCTTGAGAATGGAAAAGCAGTAAATATAAGTAGTCTTATTTCTGTAATGAGAAGACTAAATCTTTTAGATATGTTTGACAAAGCCTTTCCCGACTTTAATAGTAGCCCGGTTCTTGCAATTACTAAAAATTCAAAGAAACGAGTCAGACCTGCAAAAGATGCAACAATTTATTGAAATAAGTCTGTCAGATAAACCTATGGGAGTAATTTCATGGGATAATGTAAATCAATCCGGCATTTTTGAATATTTGCCTGGTTTTAATTCTGATAAAGAAGTTTTGCATTTTAACAGCATTGATAACTTACCATCCTTTCTAAAAGATGTTTTACCTGGAGATTTCGCTTTCAGATTGCTAAGATACTATTTACAAAAATCAGGCAAATCTCCTGAAAACTTATCTCCGGTAGCAATTCTCTCTCTTATTGGCAACAGAAGTTTTGGTGCCTATAAGTTTAATCCTCAGGGATTTCCTGAATTTGATCTATCTGAACAAATTGAAATTGACAGATTGCACAAATCTATTCAACACATTCTTGACAAAGGTGTTAATGAACTGCATGACAAAAAATTAAGAGATGTTTTAAGGGCTGCATTGTTTTCAAACAGTGATGATCCTGAACTATTACTTGCAATTAACGACTTTAATGGAGAAGTACTTTCAGGTCAAGCAAAAATACCTAATGGATTTAATGGCTGGAGGTTAAAACTGGATGGATTGATGACAGCGGTTTCGAAGAGGATAAATTTGGAATATGAATACTATTTAAAGGCTTTAAAATGTGGAATAAATATTGCAGAGCACAGAATATTAAAGGAGGGGCACAACAAGCACCTGCTTATTGAAAGAATTGACAGACAAGGAGATAAGAGAATTCATCTAATGTCATTTGCATCATTTTTTGGTGACAATAAAAATGAATTCAGTGATGTTTTTAAATGTATGAGAATGCTGAATATGCCGTATCAGGAGTGGGCGGAGATGTTTAAAAGAATTTCTTTCATATTGATATCTAATGAAATAAAGGAAAATAGCAGAAATATTTACTTCAGGCTAAATGAAAACAATAAATGGTCACTTGCAAAAGCAGGTGAAATAATGCCATCTGTTTCTAAAAGAAACACAATAATGTGCCTAAACGGGAAATCAAATAACGTTAGCAAAAATGAATTAATAAGTTTTGGAAAAAGTCAGGGTATTAAAAAAGCCGAAAAAATAGTAAATGAAATCATTGAAGTCCTTCAACCTTAGTTACATACAACTGTCCTGATTCATACTTATTTACTTTAACTGCTTCACCTGGTTCAATATATCCTATTTCAGAAACCGCATCGTAAGTTTTCTCTCCAATTTTTATTCTACCAGAGGGTCTTAAAATTGTTACAGCCTGGCCAGTTTTGCCAACCATGTCACTAAATTCTTGCGGTACACCTACAAATCCTTCTTCAATATTTTGAGAAGTGGTAAGTGCTACTTTTCTGAATAAACCTGAGCCATAACCAATTTTGCTGGTTATCCATATTGATAGTAATACTGATACTGTGATACTTAGTGAAACCAGTAATAAAGGCTCGGCCAGACTATCAAGACCTTCCAGAGTGAAAGTAAAATTAGAATTATCAATTAGTGCAAGTGTCAGACCCGTAATTATAAATAAACTTCCGGCAATACCGGCAATGCCAAATCCGGGAATTATAAATAACTCAACAGCCATTAAAATGAGACCAATTACAAAAATTATGATTTCCCAATTTTGAGCAAGTCCTTCAATATATAAAGGTGCGAAGTATAATATTGCTGCACCAACGGCTGCAAATGTAGGTAATCCAATACCTGGAGCCTGAAGCTCGAACCATATACCTGCAACAATTAACATTATCAAAATAGCTCTGAATGCAGTACTCATTAATCTTCCTCTGAGCTTATCCAGGCCTGACATTTTAAACACAACTAAATCATAATCAGATTTACCCAGATGCTTGGTAATTACTTCAGGGATACTACCTGATATAGCCTCACAAAAGCCATATTTCAAGGCTTCGTTTGATGTAAAAGTCAAAACCTTACCTGTATCAATGACACCTTCTATGTATATATCAGGATCGACCATTGCCTCGGCAATCTTAGGATCTCTTCGCCAGACTTCAAGTGTATCACCATCTTTAATTATATTTTTCTTACCATGAGATTCAGCTGTAGATCTTATTATACCCCTCATGTACGATTGAAATTTATCAGGAGCAGCAGCTCCGGTCTGATCGACTACAGTAGATGCACCTATTGTAGCACCTGATCTCATAAAAATACTATCACAAGCTATTGATATTAAGGCACCTGCCGAAGCAGCATTAAGATTTATATAAACATAAACCGGTATAGGTGAATTTAAAATTGTGGTCCTTATAGAGTCTGCATATAAAACTTCACCTCCATAGGTATTCATATTTATCAATACCATATCAAATTTCTCAGATACAGCCTTTTTAAAGCTTTTCTGCACCATTACCCAGGTATAACTATTAATATTATCCCTAAGATCTACCTGCAGGATTCTGCTTTGATTTTGAGCTTTAACAGTCAGAACAGAAACAGAAACAAACATTAACAATGTAAACAATAAAGCCTTTTTCATAGCATACTTGGTTTATTTGACCAAAGATAATACATTTGACTATTAATAGTAAAAATGCTTATGAATAATTACTTAATATTAATCAGTTCAAATCACGAGCAGGAAAAAAATCTGAAAACCGCATACAATAAACTGGATGAAGAGTTTATTGTAACAGCAATTTCAGATCAAATAGAGAGTGTAGCTGTAGGCAGTGGTAAAGGCTTGTATGTTAATGCCATATGCAGCATCACCTCAACTCTTAATACAGATGAATTAAATTTAAAACTAAAAAATATCGAAACCACTATGGGCAGAACTTCTGACTTAAAAAAAGCAGGAGTTGTGCCAATAGATCTCGATATTGTTGTATGCAACGGAGTTACTTTAAGAGAAAAGGACGCTGCACAGCTTTACTATAAAGAATGTCTGAAAACTCTAATTAAATAATACCCTTTGTACTTGGTAATGTATAATTATAAATATCTCTTTTTACAGCCATCTTTAAAGATCTGGCAAAAGCCTTAAATATTCCCTCAATTTTGTGATGTTCATTTTCTCCTTCAGCCTTGATATTCAGATTCATTTTTGAAGTATCACTCAAGGATTTAAAGAAATGCAAAAACATTTCAGTGGGCACATCTCCCACTTTTTCTCTTTTAAAATCAACATCCCAAACCAGCCAGGGTCGTCCACCAAAATCTAGTGCAACACTACAAAGGCAATCATCCATTGGCAGGCAGTATCCATACCTTTCAATACCTCTTTTGCTACCCAGGGCCTTTAACAATGCTTCACCCAATGCTAAAGCAGTATCTTCAATAGTATGATGTTCATCAACAACCAAATCACCTTTGGTAATAATTTTCAAGTCTATCCCTGAATGTTTTCCAATCTGATCAAGCATATGATCAAAAAATCCCAATCCTGTACTAATCTCGGTTTTCCCGGTTCCGTCAAGATTAATTTCTATCTGAATATCAGTTTCGTGGGTTTTTCTTTCAATTTTTGCAGTTCTTTCTCCTGCAAACAAAAATGCTGTTATTTCATCCCAGCTTTCTGTAATCAGAGCACATGAATTGACTAAGCCAAGCTTATTAAGCTCTTCATAAACATCGTTTTCCGGCTTTTTTAAAAGAATAGCCTTACATCCAAGGTTTTCAGCCAATTTGACATCAGTAAATCTGTCACCAATTACAAATGATTCATGCAAGTTGTATTTATCAGTGAAGTATTCTGTCAACATAGCAACTCCAGGCTTTCTTGTAGGCAGATTGTCTTCAGGCATTGAAGAATCTATATGAATAGCATCAAATATAACACCTTCATTTTCAAAGGCTTTTATAATCTTATTCTGAGCAGGCCAAAAATCAGATTCAGGGAAAGAAGGACTTCCCATACCATCCTGATTACTTACTATAACCAGTTTAAAATCAAGTTTTGACTTTATAAAATGAAGATTTCTGAAAACACCGGGATAAAACTCCAGTTTTTCCAGACTATCCAGTTGGTAGTCAACAGGTGGTTCTAAAACTAATGTTCCATCTCTGTCAATAAAAAGGACCTTTTCTCCTGTTTTCATATTGTGTTTTTTATTCCGGCTAATTCTTTTACTAAAATTGAATTTTCTTCTGCAGTTCCAACTGTTATTCTCAAACAACCGTAACAAAGTGATATTGAATTTCGGTTTCTAACTACAACTCCCCTTTCTACAAGTTTCTGATATATATTATTTGCATCATCTACCTTAACAAGCAAGAAATTAGCATCAGAAGGATACACTTTCTTTACAATATCCAGTTTAAGGAGTTCACTTTTCAGTACTTCTCTTTGAGCAATAATCATTTTAACCCAATCAGACTTTCTCTGTGAATATTTTATCTCATTTTCAACAAAGTTCTGCGTAAGAAGATTTATGTTGTAAGGATATTTTACTTTATTAAACAAACTTATAATAAAGTCATTAGCAAATGCCATTCCCAATCTTACCGAAGCAAGTCCCCAGGCCTTCGAAAAAGTCTGTAAGACAATCAGATTTGGATATTTTACTATGAGATTAATATAGCTTTCTCTATCAGAGAAATCTATGTAAGCTTCGTCTATTACAACAATTCCTTCAAAACTATTGAGTATTTTAACTATTTCATCAAATGCAATATCGTTACCTGTAGGGTTGTTTGGCGAACATAAGAAAATGACTTTTGTCTTTTTATCAGTAGCAGCCAGCAATCTGTCAGTATTTAAGGAGAAATCATCATTAAGTAAAACACCTTTGTACTCTACATTATTAATGTCTGCACAGACTTTATACATACCATAACTTGGATCCATTGCAACAACATTGTCTATAGAAGGTTCACAAAAAACCCTGTATATCAAATCTATAGGCTCATCACTACCATTACCGAAAAAAAGATTTTCAGGACTTATACCTTTTAATTCTGCAACAAGTTTCTTTAGATTTCTTTGCAAAGGATC
>CAZFUO010000136.1:0-6839 GCA_964522065.1 uncultured Bacteroidales bacterium
GGGGACCTCATGATTATGAATCATGCGCTCTAACCAGCTGAGCTATCTCGCCATCTTTTCTTAAAAAGCGCGACAAAGATACTCTTTTTAAAAATATCAGCAAATCACAAAGCAGCATTTTTTGATAAAAAATTATAACAACTGTGTAATTTAACTCATAATCACCTATTTATTGGATAAAAATGTGTATTTTGTGCAAAAATTTAATGGTTTGATGGAAAAAGAGCTCTTTCAAATAGAATATGTGCTTAAAAATGGTTCACCTGCAATATTGTGGAAACTTATAAGCAGCCCATCAGGGCTTTCAGAGTGGTTTGCAGACGACATTTCAGAAGTCCAACCCGGTATTTTTGATTTTAAGTGGGGCAAAAGCTCTCAGAAAGCTGAAAGACTTTCTATGACTCCCGGTAGTCATGTAAGATTTCACTGGCTTGATGAGCCAGACCAATATTATTTTGAATTTCGTATTGAGCACTCTGAATTAACAGGAGGCATCGTTCTTAAAATTACTGATTTTACAGAACCCGATGATGTTGATGAAAGTATAAATCTTTGGAATTCTCAGGTAGAAAATCTCACAAGACGTACAGGAATGTAGCAAAACCTTTACTACTTTTGTCCTTTCAAAAAACCAGTCAATGTTTCGTATCAAAAGACTTTACACATTCGTTTTAGAAAGCTTTCTGCCTGTATTTGTTATGACCTTTATGGTCAGCAACTTCATACTTGTAATGCAGTTGCTTTGGAGAAATATAGATCATATTGTCGGCAAAGGCATAGACCTTACTGTTTTCGCCGAATTCTACTGGTATGCAGCTCTTTCACTGGTACCAATGTCTCTGCCGCTTGCGGTTTTGCTGGCTTCTCTTATGACATTCGGAAATTTCGGAGAAAGGCTGGAATTACTATCAATGAAAGCTGCAGGTATTTCTCTTTTTCATATAATGAAACCGCTAATAATTTTAATTAGCTTTATCAGCATAGGCGCATTTTACTTTCAAAACAATGCAATGCCCAAAGTACAGGTAAAACTAATGTCTTTACTTGTATCTTTCAAACAGAAATCGCCAGAGCTTTCTATACCTGAAGGTGCGTTTTATTCTGAAATAAATGGTATTACTATTTATGTAAAAAGCAAAGACAACGAAAGAAAACTACTTAAAGACATAATGATTTATGATTTTTCAAATGGGTATGATGATGCAGCAGTAACTCTGGCAAAACAAGGAAAGCTAAGATTTACTGAGGATAAGAAAAATCTGGTTTTTACTCTTTATGACGGTGAGGGATTCAGTAATTTCAAAAACGAACAGCCAATTTCAGCCGGAATACCATATCGCAGAGAGATTTTCAGAAAAAAAGAAATGATAATTGAGTTTGACGGAAATTTTAATCGTGTTGACGAATCGAGTTTCTCATCTCTTCATTATAGCAAAAACACTAAGCAACTGGGCATAATCATTGACTCTATAAAAGAGATTTTAGACAGTCTCGATTTGAGAACTCAAAAAACTTATGTAAACTCAAAATATTTAAACAGGCAATTTGAGCCTGAAAAATCACTGCCAACTCCTGACAAAATAGCAAAAGAATCAAAAATCAAACCTTTCTATCCTGATTATGAGAAATTGCTTAAGTCTAAGAAAAGGGAAGACATGAAAAGAAGTATTGAGCAGGCAAGAAGAAGAGTTTCAGAAATTCGAACCGACCTTGAATTTAAGCAGTTAACCGAAGCAAACGAAACTTTTCAATATAGAAGGAGCAGCATAGAGTATCACAGAAAGTTTACATTGTCATTTGCATGCCTTATTTTCTTTTTTATTGGAGCTCCTTTGGGTGCAATTATTAGAAAAGGTGGAATAGGTTTGCCTGCAGTGGTTTCGGTGATATTGTTTATAATATATTATATGATTGATATCACGGGTTACAAACTTTCCAGAGATGGAGTTTGGGAGCCGGTAATTGGTGGATGGATAAGCTCGGCAGCTATGTTGCCACTAGGATTATTCCTGACATGGAAGGCTGTTAACGACTCAGTAATACTTAACAGTGATGCTTATATTTTATTGTATAAAAACTATCTTAGCCCTAAAAACCTTTGGAGGCTATTAATGAACAAAAGAAAAAAGAACAAGATATGATGGAAAAAATTAAATTAAACTCAATAGAAGAAGCCATTGAAGATATCAGAAATGGCAAGATTGTGATTGTTGTAGATGACGAAGACAGAGAAAACGAAGGTGATTTTATCACTTCTGCCGAATTGATTACTCCTGAAAAAGTTAATTTCATGATTACCCAGGGAAGAGGTGTACTTTGCGCCCCTTTGACCGAAGACAGATGTGCTGAACTTGATCTTGAGAAACAAGCTTCTAAAAACACATCGCTTTTAGGAACTCCTTTTACAGTTTCTGTTGACTTGCTTGAAGGTTGTACAACCGGTGTTTCGGCACAGGACAGAGCTGCAACAATAAAAGCTCTAGCAAATCCGGCTACAAAACCGGAAGATTTAGGTCGTCCGGGGCATATAAGCCCGCTCTATGCTAAAAACAAAGGTGTTTTAAGAAGAGCCGGACATACTGAGGCTTCAATCGATTTATGTCGCCTTGCCGGTCTTTACCCTGCAGCAGCATTAATTGAAATAATGAATGAAGACGGCTCTATGGCAAGATTGCCTGAACTTCTTGAAATGGCGGAAAAATTTGACATGTCTGTAATTGCCATAAAAGACTTAATCGCTTATAGACTTCAGGAAGAATCATTGGTAGAAATGGGCCCTGAAGTTAATATGCCTACAAGTTACGGACAATTCAGGCTGATTCCTTTCAAACAATTGTCAAATGGCCTTGAACATGTCGCTTTGGTTAAAGGTGAAATATCTGAAGATGAATCTGTACTTGTCAGAGTGCATTCATCTTGTTTAACCGGAGATGTGCTTGGCTCTATGAGATGTGAGTGTGGTGATCAACTACACCTTGCAATGGAAACTATTGAAAAAGAGGGAAAAGGTATTTTAGTTTATATGAATCAGGAAGGACGCGGCATAGGTCTTATGAATAAAATCAAAGCTTATCAACTTCAGGAACAAGGATATGATACAGTTGATGCAAATATTCATTTAGGTTTTGATGCTGACGAAAGAGATTATGGTGTTGGTGCCCAAATACTTCAAAAACTTGGAGTCAGAAGAATGAGACTAATGACTAATAATCCTGTAAAAAGAATAGGCCTTGAAGCCTACGGACTAACAATTACAGAAAACATACCTCTTGAAGTTCCGTTTAATGAGCATAATGAAAAATATATGCGCACTAAAAAGGAGAGAATGGGTCACACACTTAAAAGTATATTGTAAAACCAATCAGACACTTACAAATGAAAAAAACAGTATTTGCCTTACTCTCACTGATTTTATTTTCTTTTAATATATCAGCTTCAGAGCCGGTTGTTGAAAAAGATTTATTGTCTAAAGTTTTCAAAAATGAACCAGCTTACCTTTTTAGCTATTTCACAGGAAATGGTGAAGATGGTTTGCATTTGATGTACTCACATGACGGCTTGATTTGGAGGACTTTAAATAATGGAAATTCTTTATTGAAACCTACCGTAGGAAAAGCTAAGTTAATGCGCGATCCAAGCGTTGTAAGAGATTCAAAAGGAGTTTTCCACATGGTTTGGACTTCGGGCTGGACTGAAAACAACATCGGGTATGCAAGCTCTGTAGATTTAATCAACTGGTCTGAGCAAAAAGAAATTCCTGTTATGGCTCACGAGCCAACTGTCAGGAACACCTGGGCTCCTGAAGTTTTTTACGACAAAGGCAGCAGGCAGTTTTTTATAGTATGGGCCTCAACAATACCCGGAAAATTTCCATCTACCAACAAGTCGGAAGATGAATACAACCACAGGCTGTACTATACCACAACCAAAGACTTTAAGACATTTGCACCCACAAAATTGTTTTACGACCCGGGATTTAATGTAATAGATGCAAGTTTTATAAGAGAAAAAGGCAAGACATACATGTTTCTGAAAAACGAAACTCTTGAGCCTGTTGAAAAAAACATCAGAGTTGTTGCTTCTAAAAAAATGACAACATTCCCAACTACAGTTTCAGAACCAATAACAGGCAAAGAATGGGCTGAAGGGCCAACACAAATAAAAGTTGGTAAATACACTTATATATACTGGGACAAATACAGAAATAAAAAGTACGGAGCAGTCAGAACCAGAAGTTTATCAAAACCACAGTGGGAAGATGTATCAGGTTTAATCAGGTTTCCTGCAGGAGTAAGACACGGAACCGCATTTAAGGTTGATGACGCTGTCCTTTTGAAACTTCAGAATCTTGAAAATGCTTCAGAACAGTAATAATATCTATATATTTTTGGCAATTTTGTAAGCAAATATGGCAAATTTGCTTTCCATTTACTACCTTTGATGCGAATAAACAATTAAACTGACCCAAACTATGAATCCTGTTTCCGATCGATTGGCCAGCCTTTCTCCTTCAGAGACTCTGGCAATGTCCCAGAAAAGTAATGAGCTGAAAGCTAAAGGTATTGATGTGATTAATATGAGTGTAGGAGAGCCAGACTTCTTCACACCCGACCATATCAAAGCTGCAGCCAAGAAAGCAGTGGACGATAACTTTTCTTTTTATTCTCCAGTACCCGGCTATCCTGCATTAAGGAATGCCATAGTAGCAAAACTCAAAAATGAAAACGGTCTTGATTACAAACCAGATCAGATTGTTTGTTCAAACGGAGCAAAACAATCTGTATGCAATGTACTTTTAAGTATAATTGGCCCTGGTGATGAAGTAATTGTACCAGCTCCTTACTGGGTAAGTTATGTAGAAATGGTTAAACTAGCTGAAGGCACAAATGTAATTGTAAGCGCAGGCATTGACCAGGATTTCAAAATAACACCTCAACAACTCGAAGCAGCAATTACCCCTAAGACCAAAGCAATTATTTTATGCTCACCATCAAACCCAACAGGTAGTGTATATAGCAGAGAAGAGCTTAAAGGTCTTGCAGATGTACTTGCAAAATATCCAAATGTGATTGTCTTATCTGATGAAATCTACGAACACATCAATTATATCGGCAAACACACAAGTATAGCTGAATTTGAAAATATCAGAGACAGAGTTGTAATAATTAACGGTGTTTCTAAAGCTTATGCAATGACAGGATGGCGTATTGGCTGGATAGCTGCTCCACAATGGATAGCATCTGCCTGCAACAAATTGCAGGGACAGTACACATCAGGACCTTGCTCCGTTTCACAAAAGACTGCTGAAGTAGCATACACAGGTACTCAGGAACCAGTAAGAGAAATGAAGGAAGCATTTCAACGTCGCAGAGACTTAATTGTTAAGCTGGCTAAAGAAATACCCGGACTTAATACAGCAACACCTGAAGGAGCATTTTATATATTCCCCGAATGTGATTCTTATTTCGGAAAATCATTTGAAGGTAAAAAAATAGAAAACTCAGGAGATCTTGCAATGTATTTACTTGAAGAAGGACATGTAGCTGCAGTAGGTGGTGCTGCTTTCGGTGCTCCAAATTGCTTAAGATTTTCATATGCAACTTCAGATGAAAACATTGTAGAAGCAATGAGCAGAGTTAAAAATGCTCTGGCAAAACTTAAGTAATTACTTTTTAAGCCTGGCCTTGAGATTTGTACTGTCAAGCATTGTTAGGGTTTCATTATAACCCATACTAAAAATGGCATTTATACTTCCAAGGCTGGCGCCATTAAAATCAGAAATATTCTCAGGTTCTATTAAAATGTCACACAAGTTCTTTTCTTGTGTGGCATTAGACCTGAAAATAAATTTGTACGACCTCAAAGCTATCTGGGCAATAGATTTCTCGTACATATCGGTGTCCATTGGACCGGCACTTACTCCAATAAGTATTTTACAGTCATCACGTATTGCCGAAGCCGGAAGATTCTTCATAACTCCCCCATCAACATAGTTAACTCCGTTAATTTCGTAAGGTGTAAAAAGTATAGGAACCGAAGATGATGCAATAATAGCATCTACAAGGTTACCTTTATCAAAAACAACACTTTTTCCATTATCTAAGTCTGTTGCTACAATTCTTAAAGGAACAGATAACTCTTCAAATGTTTCAGCTTTTATAAGCGTATCAAGCAATTCTCTGAATCCCTGCATACTAAGCAGTCCGCCTTCTGTTATACCTATTCTGAAATATTGAGCCAGACTTATTTTCTCAAAAGTTTTAACAATAGAATCAGGACTATACCCATCAGCATAAAGCGCAGCAACCATTGCACCCGAACTTACTCCAGAAAGTATATCAGGCCTTATTCCACTTTCTTCCAAAGCTTTTAATACACCAACATGACAAAAGCCTTTTATACCACCACCACTCAATGCCAAACCAAGCTTATATTTTATTTCAGATTTACTGGTCAAATTTGATTTTGACAAGTCATTAACAGTATATGAAGACGTTACATGGTTGCCTGATGATATTTTAGGATGTCTGTTTAACACCAAAACTATCACCATCAAAAGGAGCATTAATATGTAAAGTTGCTTATTGCTCATAAAATCAAATTGAATAATGCAAATATAAAGCAATACATTCAAATCTTGTTATTTTAAAAACGAATATGTATATTTAGGCTAACTTATAAAATATCTGAGAATTATGGGCAACCTTGATTATGGAGTAGTTGGAAATGGACGTTCTGCAGCATTAATTTCAAAAAAAGGCAGTGTTGACTGGCTTTGTTTCCCTGACTTTGACTCACCTTCCGTTTTTGCTCGTATACTTGATAAAAAAAAAGGAGGT
>CAZFUO010000137.1:0-6764 GCA_964522065.1 uncultured Bacteroidales bacterium
CTTATCACTAAAAACTTATCACTTATCACTATTCTTTATCCTAATTATCATCTCCCCCGGATCCGGCGATTTAAAGATATGACTACCCGACACCAGTACATCTGCGCCTGACTTGTAAAGATCCGAAGCATTCTTATCGGTCACGCCTCCGTCAATTTGAATTAAAGCTTTGCTGTTTTTTCTAATAATCAATTCTCTAAGGTCTCTGATTTTCCTGTAAGTGTTTTCAATAAAAGTCTGGCCACCAAAACCGGGGTTAACAGACATAAGCAAAACCAGATCTAAATCCTGAATAATATCCTCAAGTAAAGCTACAGGAGTGTGAGGATTTAGTGTAACGCCAGGTTTCATGCCATTCTCTATGATTTCATGAACAGTTTTATGCAAATGTGTACATGCCTCATAATGAACATTCATAAATGCCGCATTCAAAGCTTTAACTTCCTTTACAAATTTCTGAGGTTCGACTATCATCAAATGCACATCAAGAGGTTTTCTCGATAATTTTGCAACATGCTCTAATACAGGAAAACCAAATGAAATGTTTGGAACAAATACCCCATCCATAACATCAAGATGAAGCCAGTCTGCCTGACTGTTGTTAATCATATCTATATCTTTCTGCAAATTGGCAAAATTTGCAGAAAGCAAAGAAGGTGCAACTAATCGCATGGTTGATTAAATTTTTAAATCAATTGAATTGTAATCTGGTTTTCTCAGGGACATATGTCCGGGCAAAACTCTTTAAAAAATCCGTGGTTTCTTCGGAAGGCTTTGCATAGAACTTCCTGATTTTCTTTACAGATTTCAAATTTGGTGTAGAATTATCGTTCATAGGCATAAAAAATTTGAGTTTCTTATATAACGATATTTTTACCAACATCGTATATAAGAAACCCAAAATATTTAAAATAAATTTCTGATTTTCAGTAAACCAGCGAAATTCTGTTTTCTTCGGCCATGCGCCTCATATTCAGTACTGCATAACGCATTCTGCCTAAAGCAGTATTTATACTTACACCAGTTGCATCTGCAATTTCTTTGAAACTTAAATCTTCATAAAACCTGAGCCTTACTACCTCCTGTTGATTATCGGGCAAATGTCGCATAAGTTTTGCAACATCCTCAAAAACCTGATTTCTAACCAGAACATCTTCAACATTCTCGTCAGACAACTTTGAATTGTTAAACAAATCAACATCTTCAAATTCTTCGTTGCTCACTGTATTTTCGTTTTTTTCTCTTCTGTAATGATCAATAATTAGATTGTGTGCTATTCTCGACACAAATGCATAAAATTTACCACTTTCAGTATAACGACCTTGCTTAATAGTCATAATAACTTTCATAAATGCTTCCTGAAAAATATCTTCAGCAAGATCTCTGTTGCGTACAATTAAAAGTATATAAGTAAAAACCCTGTTTTTATGACGAGTCAATAAGACATCAAAAGCTTGATTGTTACCATTTGCAAACTGACTAATAAGTTGTTCGTCAGTCATAGACTTGATCTTTTCCATCGCTCTTATTTTTGTGTTATAAAGAGTAAATGTCGATCTATAGGCAAATGGTTTTAAATTGTTAAGTCTGCAAATAAAGTAACAATTTTTGTAAATCGCAAAATAATCCTTCAATTTTAACGTTTAGACCAGTCTGAATTTTTCAATATTTTTAAAACCTCTCAAAAATTCATCTGTATCCATAGCCTTTTTCCCGGCTGGCTGTAGTCTTAAAATCTCTACGAAACCGCCTCTTACAGCGACCTTTATATATCTTTTACAATCAGAAACAATATCTCCATAATTGCATTCATGACCCTCTTCAACAAAAACAGATTTGAAAATTTTTAATCCAATATTTTCTCCACCTTCTGAAACCAATTCTGTCCATGCAGCCGGATATGGCGAAAGCCCTCTGATAAAATTATAGATTTTTATACCTTCATTGCTCCAGTCAATTCTTGTATTTTCTCTCGTTAGTTTGTTAGCCGGTTTCAATTGCAAACCCGGTTCAATATCAGACTGAGGTAAAGATTTTATATCTCCCGACAAAACAGCATCAACCGTTTTTCTTACAACATCACAACCAAGTAACATCAACCTGTCATGCACCGATCCGGTATCCTCGTCATCAGCAATATCAATTTTCTCACGGAAAATCACATCACCGGTATCAATTTCGTGCTGAAGAAAGAAAGTTGTAACACCTGTTTGCTTATCTCCGTTCATAACCGCATGATGTATCGGAGCAGCACCTCTGTATTGAGGTAATAATGAAGCGTGAAGATTGAAAGTACCAAAAACAGGCATCGCCCAAACAACCTCAGGTAACATCCTGAATGCAACCACAACCTGAAGATCGGCCTTAAACGACTTTAATTCTTCAAGAAAAGCCTCATCTTTAAGTTTCTCAGGCTGAAGAACGGGAATATTTACAGACAAAGCGTATTGCTTTACTGGCGAAGACTGAAGCTTCATACCTCTGCCCGCCTGTCTGTCAGGTACAGTTATTACACCAACAACATTATAACCAGATTCCACCAAAGTTTTAAGAGGAGCAACCGCAAACTCAGGGGTTCCCATATATACAATTCTCAGGTCTTTCTTATTCATAGCCATAGTCGAAAATAAAAAATATCTTAAAAACCGCAAAGATACTAGAAACCCGTCATAAATTTCCGTTTATTTATGTAACAATTTCAATTGTGTTGCGTCTAACTTATATCAAACAAAAAAACCTATGAAAAAGATCCTTTTATTGATTTTTCTGGCCAGCCTGGCATTTTTTTCAGAACTATTTGGAGCCAACAATGAAGCGACTTTATTGAAAAAAACTATCGAAACCGGTAGGGCTCGTGAACTCAAAACTGATATTAGTTTTTTTGCAGGTAAATTAAGAGTCAATGGCCTCACTGACGAATTGAGTGAATGTTTTTACGGATACAAGACCAAATACATCCGTCCTGACATGAAATATCACGAAATAGGCAGAACCGGTTATTTGAGCATCGAGTCAGAAAAACAAAGCGGAAGACGATTTGAAGACATTGCAAATGAGAACGAATGGAACCTGTCATTAAACAGTCGCATAAAAAATGCGGTTTCGATACAACTTAAAGCAGGCGAAGCAGATATCGATCTCGAAAATTGCAACATTAGCCGTTTTGATTACAGAATGGCTGCAGGCGAATCAAATGTAAATCTTAGAAACACTTCTGTACCTGATGTAAATTTCAGCATGACAGCAGGAGAAGCAAATATAGATCTGTCCGGAAAATGGCGTAACGATTTAAATGCCAACATCAAAGGTGGAGTTGGCGAATTAAATATTAAAGTACCTTACAATGTAGGAGTCAGAATAACCGTAAGCGGATTGATAGGTGAAGTAAAAATACCATTTTTCAACAGAAACGGCAGAACCTTTACAAACGATGCTTTCAATAAAACAAACCATACCCTTTATATTGACATCAACGGTGGCATAGGTGAAATAAATGTTGAAATGACCGAATAAGTCTATTCATCTGAAAAATGCACCAACACCTTGCGATAAGTATTAAATATCTTTGATTTAGATACAAATCCAACATATTTATCCTCGGTATCAACAACGGGAAGATTCCAGGCATTGGTATCGTCAAAAGTTCTCATGACTTTCTCCATCGCATCCTCGATATTTATTTTAGCCGGTGGAGAAATCATGAGTTTTTTTACTTTAAAACGGTAATACAACTCAGTTCTGAACATAATATTTCTGATATCATCAAGTAATACTATACCTACCAGAATATTATTATCATCAACCACAGGAAAAATATTTCGCTTTGCATTCGAAATTATCTTTACAAGATTACCCAGATACATATCGGGAGTAATCACGTCAAAATCTTTTTCAATAACATTTTCAACCTTCATCAAAGTAAGAACTGCTTTATCTTTATGATGAGTCAATAACTGGCCTTTTTGAGCAAGCCTGATTGAATAAATGCTGTTTTTCTCAAAAAGGTAAATTGTAGAAAATGAAACCCCCGAAGCTATCATCAATGGTAAAAACAGCTGATAACCACCGGTAAGCTCTGCAATAAGGAACACGCCGGTAAGTGGTGCATGCATCACGGCAGACATTACTCCGGCCATTCCCATTAACGCAAAATTTTCCACCGAAACCACGGCCAATCCAGACTCATTCACAAGGATACCGGTTAGATAGCCAACAAGACAGCCAACAAAAAGACTGGGAGCAAACACTCCCCCTACTCCCCCTGCACCATTTGTGGATGCCGAAGCCCAGACTTTAAAGAATATAACTAAAATAATATAGCCAACGAGTATCCAGATATTGTCTTTATAAGCATAGAACAAACTTCCTTGTGTCAACGAATCAACATCACCGGTAATAAGACTGGTAATGGTATTATAACCCTCTCCATACAAAGGAGGAAATAGGAAAATCAAAATACTAAGCACAACAGCACCTAAAGCTATTTTCTTATATGGATTTTCAATCTTCTTATACCAACCTTCAACTTTATTCATCCATCTTATTAAATACAAAGAAACCAGTCCGCAGAATATACCAAGCACAATAACCCATGGAATTCTGTTTATTTCAAAAACATCTACCATAGAAAAATGAATGATAGAATCGGTTCCAGTGATAATATAAGACAACGTAGCTGCTGTTACCGATGCAATTAGTAAAGGTATTACAGATGCCGCCGTAAAATCAAGCATCAGTACCTCTATAGTAAAAAGTAATCCTGCAATAGGAGCTTTAAAGATACCTGCAATAGCACCTGCTGCACCACAACCAATAAGCAGCATCAGCGTTTTATGGTTCATCTTGAAATAACTACCAAGATTTGAACCAATGGCAGAACCTGTTAGTACAATTGGTGCTTCAGCTCCAACAGACCCTCCCATACCTATTGTTACAGAACTGGCAAGTATAGAAGTCCACATATTATGCCTTTTCAACCTGCCCTGCCTTCTGGAAATAGCATAAAGAATATGAGTCACACCATGACCTATATCATCTTTAACAATAAATCTTACATAAATCGAAGCAAGAAGTATACCAATTGCAGGATAAAGTAAATAAAGGTAGTTAACATCACTTACAGAAAACGTAGAAGTAAGAAGACTTTGAATAAAATGAATCAACCATTTTAAAATAAGTGCTGCACCTGCAGTTAGCAAACCGACAACAAAACTCAGTATCAAAATGAAGTTTGATTCCTTAATATTATTTTCCCGCCAGCGTAAAAATTTCAGATAACGTTCACCTTCAGCCATACAATCAATTCTAATGAATGGCAAATAACACAATTTTTCTACAATGATGCAAATAAAATATAAATAAGGTTAAACACCTTTTCCTCTCAACAATGGTTTTAAGGTAAAAACCAGAATCTTAAAATCAATCATAAGACTTTGATTTTCAAGATAGAGTATATCATATTCGAGGCGATCTATCATCTTTTCTATGCTATTTGCATAACCAAACTTTACCATACCCCAAGATGTTATTCCAGGTAAAACGCTTTGTGTCAGATAATAATGTGGTGCTTTTTTTACAATTTGCTCTACAAAGAACATTCTTTCAGGACGCGGCCCGACCAATGACATATCACCAATTAAAACATTGAAAAACTGAGGTAATTCGTCAAGTCTGTATTTTCTCATTATCCGGCCAAATGGAGTTACTCTTGGATCGTTCTTGTGTGAAAGCTTAGGCCCTTGCGGTTCTGAATCTTGGTACATAGTTCTAAACTTGTACATTTTGAAAATTCTGCCATTCTTACCTACCCTTTCCTGTGAAAAAAAGATCTTTCCGGGTGAATCAAGTCTTACTCTTAAACCCAAATAGATAAAAACCGGAGTTAACAGAATCAATAATATTGATGATAAAATCTTATCTGAAAACCATTTTACGTTTTGTTGCCATGCCGGCATTTTTTCAGGAGTCAGACTTACCATAGGAATTCCGAAAAGTGAAAACAATTTTACACTGCCTGATATCATTTCGCTTTTTGAGGCAACAGTTCTAACAGGTAAATTATAGATATAAAGTTTGTTTAACAATGATAATTTCTGATCAGGATTATTACCATCTATAGCAATTATAAGTTCCTCAATTTTAAGCTTTTCAATCAATTCTTTCAAATCAGTCAAACTTCCGGTTACGTCTTTTTCAGGTATGATATCAATTTCTTTCCCGGTTCGCACAAAACCCATAATTTTATACGCCATATTGCATCCGTAAGAATTAAACTCCCCGGAGACTTTTCCTGCATTTTCGCCTGTACCAATTATAAGAATGGGCACATTTGATTTCCCTTTAGACTGTCCCACAACCATAGGCCAGGTAATTAACAATCTGAATACAAGACTTATCAGAAAATGTATTATGTAAAAGCCCATTATAAGTTCGTAGTACAAATCGGGCGATTCGGGATAGTCATCTATTACAATCAGAAAAAACAGAGTTAGCACTCCAATTAAAGTAGTTATTGCAGTGTTTTGTACATCGCCCAAATTAGTCTTTCTTCTGGGCTGTGTATAATACCCAGAAAAAAAGTAAATTACAATCCAAAACAACGGAACCGCAAGGCTCAGCCATAATGCTTTTGGAAATAACAGAAAAGAGGTTAAAGATGAAAAGCCCGTAGTTTCAAGTGTTATAAAATACCTGAAAACATTAAATATCTGCCACGACAAGAGGGCCGAAAAAAAATCCGAAAAACAGTATCTGATTATTCTTTT
>CAZFUO010000138.1:0-6729 GCA_964522065.1 uncultured Bacteroidales bacterium
GCTTTTTGTCAAGTCCATATGCTAAAGCAGCTGCTGTAGGTTCGTTAACAATACGACGAACTTTTAAGCCAGCAATTTCACCTGCTTCTTTTGTAGCCTGGCGTTGTGAGTCATTAAAATAAGCCGGAACAGTAATAACAGCTTCAGTAACTTCAGTACCAAGATAATCCTCAGCAGTCTTTTTCATCTTCTGAAGTATCATGGCAGAAATTTCTTGTGGAGTATACATCCTGCCATCGATATCCACACGTGGAGTATTATTGTCACCACGTACTACAGAATATGCCATTCTGTTAATATCTTTAGTAAGATTGTCATACTTTTCACCCATAAAACGTTTTATTGATGAAATAGTCTTTCTAGGATTTGTAATGGCCTGACGTTTGGCCGGATCACCTACCTTACGTTCGCCTCCATCGATAAAAGCTACCACGGAAGGTGTGGTCCTTTTTCCTTCACTGTTTGCGATTACAATAGGATCGTTTCCTTCCAAAACAGAAACACAAGAGTTTGTGGTTCCTAAGTCAATTCCAATAATTTTTCCCATAATTTATATAATATTTTAGTTGTTATTCGATTTTAATGTTTAACGACATATCACAATATTCAAAATACGTGCCAAAAAAAAAACCGGAATCTCTTCCGGCTTTTGTCAGTTAAAACTGTCTTTTTGACATACTCATCTGCTTATTTTCTGACTATTTTTATAGTCCTGCTGCCTGCAGTCACCAGATAGATACCCTTTTGTAAATTGTCAACATAAACAGTATGGTTATCTGTCAAACAACGAACCTTTGTTATTACCTTTCCGGTAATATCTCTTATTATCACATCTTTACCATCACAACCAACTACATTAAAGGAATAATCAACAAGAGTAGGATATACATCAAATGCATCTCTTGCAAGATTTTCCAGACCGGAAATATTATTTGACGCATTGAAAGTTGTAGCCTGAACCATCCAAACGAGTCCGCCATCAGGCAGTCTGGAATAACTTAGATTTGCATCCATTATCGGATAAGTAACACTGTCAACTATAACTGTATTGTTTTGTAGGTCTTTTCTCGAAAGCACAATTGTTTCACCATCTTTACTTAATTTAAAGTCCAGATGATTTACACCCTGTCCGGGTTCACCGTCTGCCCAGAATATTAATCTTCCTTTTGCAGGTACAGTAGTTTTTGAAGCATCAGAAGAAGATATTTGATGCAAGGTAAGATTAGACTTTGTATCAGTAAAATACCAACCGGCTATATTAACCGCCTGATCTCCTTTATTATACACTTCAATATAATCATCTTTGGCACCAAAATCATCAACGATAACACTATTACTTGCAACCACCTCATTTATAACAATATTGCTTTCAGAATCAGGATCTGATTGAGTTTTTTCAAATATTGCTTTAAGATTTAACTCTGCATTAAGGCTGCCACTGTATGTCTCATTTGTAGAGATAGTAATATCAGAATCTAACGACGAGCACATAAGTTTTGCATCAAATATAAGGTCTGTTGAAGAAGAATTATACTGATGAACTTCGGCTGCTATTACATTTTTACCTTCTCTAAGCAAGTTTAGAGGAACATCAAAAACAGCTGCAACGCCTTCGTTAGCACTAGAACTGACAGTATTGAAGTTTACAGCAACATTTGGCATATTAATCCTGCCTACCTCTACACCATTAACATAAACCACGGCTCCGTCATCGACAAAAACATGCAATTTAAAATCTGTTTTTGAAGCAATATTGCTTACTGCTGCATTTTTTCTGAAATAAGATGTTATATACTTACTGTTTGCATTCCCACCATAACTAATAGTAGTTGCATTTGTTGACTCACCATAACCCAAAGGAGAAGTTCCGGATTTCCATGAAGCATCACTATAATCAAACGAAAACCAGTTTGCAGCCGGAACAGAACTACCATCAAAATAACTCCATACACTGCCATTCTGGAAAATTGAAGTATTTCCAGCATTTATTGTCTGCCAATGTTTAAATTTATATCCTCTTACCGGATTTGCCTTAATTGAAAATGGTTTTCCCGCAAAATATTTAATTGTAGCATCAGACTCAATTACAGGATTACCATTTAATGTAAAACCAGTAGCAGGCACATTTGTACTCAATTTTAAATTATGTGTATTTACACCTCCCAAAAACCGCTGACTGATAAACCTTAACATATTTGCTGGTCTGTTAGCAGCAAAATTCTTCATCGTATTTAATGTGCCGTTAAAATTGCTCATACCCCCACCCCATCTTGAATAATGATACGGCATTTCGTCTTTAATTTTTACAGATAAGCTATCCATTACCCTGTTAACGCGTGCGGTTTCGTAGGTAGTTGAAATATGTATTGCAAACCTGTCTATAAATTTACTTAGGAACTCTTCGTTTAAAATAAGCCTTTTAAACAGTATCACTGACCATTCAGGAGCAGTAGAATAACCACCGATTATTCCGGCATTATTTTCACCCAACGCAAAAGTCAGAGAGTTATGAGAATAATTACTAAAACCAAAATCTGTATCAAAATATATCCATCTCCATTTTTCAATACCTTTTACATTCCACATTTTAACATTATTATAAGGCCAGTCTGTATTTGCAATATAAATCTGGGCAATCATATAATGAATAAACTCATCAATATCAATTCTTTTGCTTATGCTGTCATAATTTACCTTTAAAGATAAATCCTTGCTTTTAGCAAAGCTCTGCAAATCGGCAAGAGCAGGATCGGTAGCCATATCCTTATCAGTATTTACTCCAAGATTTGTGGCTTCTATAAGGTAAATTTTATCATCCTCAAGACCAAAATTACTATACATAAAGTCTTTATTACTTCTCTCACGAAGATTCTCTATACCATAATACTGGCCATTTATATAAATAACAGCGGGTTCGTATGCCAGAAAATCAAGATCCATTCTGTTAGCAATCAATGACTGCATAAAAGCATCCCTCATCATGGACTGATTAAAGTCATTACCTGAATTACGCATCTGAATATCCTTATACTTTCTGTCAGGTTTAGTGGCTGCAAAAAAGTCATACCTCATCAGATTATCACCATGTTTTTTCTTAGGACTGATAGCAATAGATTTCAAAGGATTAGCCCTTGTCCACCCTCCAAGTATCTTAATATCCAATTCTCTGTTAACCCTTACCATGCCGGTTGAATCAAAAAATTCAAAGTTAACAGGCCTGTCCCAATCCTGATTAAAGTTCCTGGGGGTTGTCTGTCCGTTTCCGGTAATACCATTTGTGCCGTTAGTATAAATACCAATTGTATTGTCAAACAAATTAGCCCTGTCAGTTACTATCGAAACCACGGGCAATTTAGGTTTTCTCTGATTAATGAAAAAAGTATGGCCAATTATGTTACTAGATAGCTTGTTCTTTGAAATAGTCTTCGCCCTTATTGTGGTTATTCCTGTTATAGAAATAGTTGAGCCCTTAAAATATTTAGAGGAAGTTATTTTAGGCTCAGATCCGTCAGTTGTATAATAAATAGTATCTCCCGCTGTGGGATCCATAAATTTTACAAATTGAGTTGTAGAATAAAAACCACCATTTAAACTTAATACAGGATCTGAACAACGTTGAGAAGTTGAGAATCTGGTATTATTTGAGCTTCCGGGGCTGGGATTTTCAAAAAAACCAAGATCGAAACCACCGTCCTGTTTACGACCATAAGAAATATTACGATATTGTGAAGGGTAATACATACTATCAATCAACAATCCACCTGCACTAAATATATATAAAATACCACCTTCAGGATCAAGTTTAAAATTTGCATGCCCAGCCCTTTCATCTCTTTCAAACCATAAAATATGAAAAGCTTTAGGTGCCAAATTCTTCTCAGCTGGTTTCCATTTCTTCGTATCTGATCTGTCATCTGTAAAATAATAGTTCATAAGATTTACAGACATGTTTGATGGATTAAATACCTCAACCCACATACTGTAATTGTACGACTCGTCCATAATGTAAGATACATTTGAGGGCATTAATTCATTGATTTTTATCTGGGCATTCAGAAGAAGTGGAAAAAACAGCAGTAAGGAGAAAAAAAGCTTTTTCATTTAAAGATTTGGTGTTCATGGTATAATTGGCGCAATTTAGCAAAATTGAGCTTATCTGTAAACGAAAAAAGCTAAAAAGTTGAAAAAAGGCTACAAATAGAAAACGAAACCCCAAAAGCTTATGAAGCTTTTGGGGTTATTGTATAATTTAAGAAGAATGTTTAATCATTCATCGAAGCAAGAAACTCCTCGTTTGATGCGGTTTTCTCAAGCCTGTCTTTAAGGAAATCCATAGCTTCAAGAGAATTCATATCAGATAAATATCTTCTAAGTATCCATAATCTGTCCTGAGTTTGCTTATCTAATAGTAAATCATCTCTTCTGGTACTCGAAGCAGTGATATCAACAGCAGGGAAAATCCTTTTGTTTGACAACTTACGATCAAGCTGTAACTCCATATTACCGGTACCTTTGAATTCTTCGAAGATAACATCATCCATTTTAGAACCGGTTTCTGTAAGAGCTGTAGCAATAATTGTAAGCGAACCACCATTCTCAATATTACGGGCGGCCCCGAAAAACCTTTTTGGTTTATGAAGAGCATTTGCATCAACACCACCTGAAAGCACTTTACCTGATGCTGGCGCAACAGTATTGTAAGCTCTTGCCAATCTGGTTATTGAATCAAGAAGTATCACAACATCATGACCACATTCAACCATTCTCTTTGCTTTTTCAAGTACAATACTTGCTATCTTCACATGTCTTTCAGCAGGTTCGTCAAATGTAGAAGCGATAACTTCAGCATTTACGCTACGTGCCATATCAGTTACTTCCTCAGGACGTTCGTCAATAAGAAGTACAATCATGTAAACTTCAGGATGATTTGCGGCAATTGCATTAGCAATATCCTTAAGTAATACTGTTTTACCTGTTTTTGGCTGAGCAACAATAAGTCCTCTTTGTCCCTTTCCAATAGGAGAAAACATATCAACAACTCTAACAGAAGTATTTGCATATCTCTTATTTCCGGTCAGATTAAACTTTTCTTCAGGAAATAATGGCGTAAGGTGATCAAAAGAAAGTCTGTCTCTTACAAAATTAGGTTCACGACCATTTATCTTTTCAACTTTTACAAGTGGGAAATATTTTTCTCCTTCTTTTGGAGGTCTGATTGGTCCCAGTACTACATCACCTGTTTTAAGACCAAATAGTTTTATTTGAGATTGTGATACATATATATCATCTGGTGAAGACAAGTAATTGTAATCTGATGAGCGTAAAAAGCCATATCCGTCAGGCATTATTTCAAGACATCCTGAACCAAGTAATATTCCTTCAAATTCAAACTGTCTTTCTTCTTC
This sequence comes from uncultured Bacteroidales bacterium, assembly GCA_964522065.1. GTDB lineage: Bacteria > Bacteroidota > Bacteroidia > Bacteroidales > UBA1402 > UBA8389. The sequence goes on from CAZFUO010000138.1 coordinate 5,406, forward strand.
AACTCTTTGTGGTCTTTGTGTACCGTTCTGGTTGTTCTGAAACTTTGGCTTGTTCTGTTGGTTTTGATTTGGATTTTGATTTTGCACCGGGCTTTGAACCGGGTTTTGAGCAGGGCTCTGAGCTGTGCTTTGGTTTTGACCTTGATTAGGGTTAGGATTTTGATTGGGGTTTTTTGGACGTGCAAACCTTGGCTCGCCATTAGCATCCTGTTTTCCTTCTGGTTTAGAGTCTGACTTTTGTTCTGGTCTGCCACCAATGCCGGCAAGCCTTCTGGCTTCAGCCAATGCTTCTTCAGCTGCAGATTTAAGAATCAAGTCTTCGTTAATTTCTTTTTCAGTGTCATTACTTTCTGCAGTGTCTCTATCGTTAACGACTTCAGACTCAGCCTGCATTTCAAGTTGTAGTGCGGTTTCGTCAACTACTACAGGTTTTTTGGGCTTTTGCTTAGGCTTTTTCTGATTGTTCTTAACTCTTGGTTCTGCAACAGGTTCATCAAGTGGAAGTATGATTACTGAAGGAATTTCTGCTTCTGCTGGTTTAGCCTCAGCAACCTTTGATTCAGTTTTTACATCTTCTGCAGATGAAGTTTCTGTAATGATAACCGGTTTTTTAGGTTTTTCAAGTTTACCTCTCTTGTTTTGCTTTTGATTTGTATTTTCCTGAACAGGTTTTGCCTCGACAGCTTTTGGAGCTTCAGGTGCAGTCGAAACCGCTGCTGATTCTGCTTTTGGCTGAGTTTCTGCCTTTACCTGCTTAGCAACTTTGTCATTTGCAGTGTAAACTTTTACTTCAGCTTCTTTCTGTCTTGTGATTCTGGCTCTTTTTTTGCGTTCTTCTGGATTATACTCTTTCATTTGAGCGGCTTTGCGACTGGCATTTTGCTCTGCTTGTTCATCAAGCAATCTGTAAACCAGCTCGTCTTTTGCAAGTGAATCGACCTTTTTGAGGCCAAATTCTTTTGCGATTTCTTTTAGTTCTGTCAATGACTTAGATGTCAATTGCACAATGTTGTAGTTGGGCATGTAGGGGAAATTAAATATTCTAATGATTACAACAGACTACAGATTAGTGTCTATCGGAAGAATCCGCGCAAAGATAAATAAAAATTGTGAAAAAAAAATTTTACTATGACAAATCTGCAGTTAAACGAAAAATTCTTTTTGTAGTTTCGTCAACCCGAAACCTGTTATCGATGCGTTCACCAATAACCCAAACGATATCTTTTCCTGAGCACAACAACCATAATTCTTCTTTTTCTATTGCGCTCATTTTAAGATCGGTGCAAAAATCACTAATTAATTTTCTTCCATGCATTCCGAAGGG
>CAZFUO010000139.1:0-6674 GCA_964522065.1 uncultured Bacteroidales bacterium
CGTCACGCATTGGAGCTGTACAACCCTCCAGATAGCTGACATAACTGTTATCGTCTGCGACAATTAAAGTTCTTTCAAATTGACCAGTATTAGCAGCATTAATCCTGAAATATGTAGAAAGCTCCATTGGGCACCTGACTCCTTTTGGAATATATGCAAATGATCCATCACTAAACACCGCACTGTTTAACGCTGCAAAGAAGTTATCTCTGTAACCAACCACACTTCCCAGATATTGCCTGACAAGATCCGGATATTGCTGTACGGCTTCACTAAAAGAACAAAAGATTATACCTAACTCAGCGAGGTTTTCTTTAAAAGTGGTTTTTACTGAAACACTATCCATAACTGCATCAACTGCCATACCTGTTAGAAGCTTTTGTTCTTCGAGTGGTATGCCTAGTTTTTCGAAAGTTTTTAACAATTCAGGATCTACCTCGTCAAGACTTTCAGGGCCTTTTTTTTGTTTTGGAGCTGAGTAATATACAATACTTTGATAGTCAATATCAGGTATTTCCAAATGAGCCCATTGAGGCATTTTTAAAGTTTGCCAATGTCTGAAAGCTTTTAATCGATATTCTAACAGCCACTCAGGCTCTCTTTTCTTATCAGAAATAAACCTTACAACATCTTCATTCAATCCAGGAGGTAAAGAATCTGTTTCAAACTCACTAACAAACCCATATTTATACTCACCAGTAGTTACTTTGTCTAATATATTTTCTTCCATTACAAATTTATTGTTTTAGACTCTCGCTCATGGAGCTTTTTTTCTCCATTTAAATACATATTTTTAAGAGCCGGAAATATTGCAGGAGCGACTTCTGAAACAGGTTCATACAACAGAGATTCCTGAATTTTGTCATTTCCTACAAGACTCCTGTCTCTGTCAACCATTTCATAAAGATTGAGCACCACACTTAAAATTAATAAACCTTTGAATAAACAAAACACCGAACCGGCAATTCTGTTCAGCCAACTCATTGAAATAACCTTAAAAAATTGACTTGCAACTTTTGCAAGAATAACGAATAGCAAAAATACAAGTAAAAACGGAAGTAAAAATCCCCACAAATTTATCCAAACCGGAGATATCAAAGTATGCTCCAGCAAATAATCTATAGCCACATTTTTTAAAGTAATTCCTGCAATAATACCGGCTATAAGTCCGGCAAAAGCGCCTACCTCTTCAAAAAATCCATTTTTCAGACCTGATAATATATTAATTATCAAAATTATAAATATCAAAAAGTCTATCCAGTTCATTTTTCAAAAATATAAAAAACACCTGAATCCAAGCTATCTCAGACCCAAGTGTTTAAATTAATTTTAGTAAAAGATTATAAACTCTTACGAACTTCTATTTGTTCGAATGATTCAACCAAATCACCATTTTTCAAATCCTGATAATTTGCAAAACTCAAACCACACTCGTAACCAGTCGAAACCTCTTTTACATCTTCCTTGAATCTCTTTAAAGCCCCCATTTCTCCGGTATAAATTACAATACCATCACGAATGAGTCTAAGCTTATTACCACGTTTAATTTTACCTTCCTTAACCATACAGCCGGCAACTGTACCAACTTTAGTAATCTTGAATACGTCTCTTATTTCTAAAGTAGCAGTAACTTCTTCTTTTATTTCAGGAGAAAGCATACCTTCCATCGCAGATCTGATTTCCTCGATTGCATCATATATAATTGAATACATCCTCATGTCTACACCCTCTTTCTCAGCAAGTTTTCTTGCTGATTGTGAAGGTCTAACCTGGAAACCAACAATAATTGCATCAGAAGCAGATGCTAATGTTACATCAGATTCAGAAATTGCACCGACTGCTTTATGAATAACATTGACCTGAATTTCTTCAGTAGTTAAGCCAAGAAGTGAGTCTGATAAAGCCTCAACCGAACCATCAACATCACCTTTTACAATAACATTAAGTTCTTTAAAGTTACCTACTGCAATACGTCTTCCAATTTCAGCAAGTGTAAGTATTTTGTTAGTTCTCAAACCTTGTTCACGTTGTAATTGCTCACGTTTGTTTGCAATTTCACGGGCTTCCTGCTCTGAGTCAAGAACATGGAAATTATCACCGGCCTGTGGTGCACCGTTCAAACCAAGTATCAATACCGGTTCTGAAGGTCCGGCCTCAGTAACTCGCTGACCTCTTTCATTAAACATAGCCTTAACCCTACCAAAATTTGTTCCGGCTATTACTATGTCTCCAATTTTTAAAGTTCCGTTTTGAACAAGAATAGTGGCAATATAACCCCTACCCTTATCAAGAGATGACTCTATTACATTTCCTATAGCATTTCTTTTTGGATTAGCCTTAAGCTCAAGCAATTCAGCTTCAAGCAAGACTTTCTCGAGTAACTCTTTTACTTTCAATCCCTGTTTTGCAGAAATATCCTGCGATTGATACTTACCACCCCAGTCTTCTACCAGATAGTTCATTTGAGCCAAAGTCTGCTTAATTTTTTCTGCGTCGGCTCCTGGCTTATCAATCTTGTTAATTGCGAAAACCATTGGAACATTAGCAGCAGAAGCGTGATTAATAGCTTCAATTGTCTGTGGCATAACATTATCGTCAGCAGCAACTATAATAATTGCAATGTCAGTAACCTTAGCTCCACGAGCACGCATAGCTGTAAAAGCCTCGTGACCCGGAGTATCAAGGAAGGTTATTTTTCTTCCATCAGACAATTTAACATTATATGCACCAATATGCTGTGTAATACCACCGGCCTCACCAGCGATTACATTTGTTTTTCTTATATAGTCAAGTAAAGATGTTTTACCGTGGTCAACGTGTCCCATAACAGCAACTACAGGAGGTCTTGAAACAAGATCGTTTTCATCGTCTTCTTCAACATTAATCGCCTCCATAACCTCAGCACTCACATAATTTGTCTTAAATCCAAATTCATCTGCAACAAAGTTTATAGTCTCTGCATCAAGTCTCTGGTTAATAGATACCATCTGGCCGATACTCATACAAACTGAGATTACCTGTACAGCAGGTACATCCATCATGTTTGCTAAGTCGTTAACAGTAACAAATTCTGTTATTTTGATTATTTTGCTGTCCAGTTCCTCGCGTTCAGCCTCTTCTGCTCTTCTTTGTGCAACACCTTCTCTTTTTTCTTTACGATACTTAGTACCTTTTTTAGGTTTGGATGTCAATCTGGCCAAAGTCTCTTTAACCTGTTTTGAAACATCCTCACTACTAATTTCACTTTTAAGAACAGGCTTTTTCAACTTAGACTTAACATCATGTCCTTGCTGACCCTGACCTTGTCCCGGGCGTTGCCCCTGACTTTGACCCTGACCCGGGCGCTGTCCCTGACCTCCACCTGGGAAATTATCATTTACTCTGACTTTACCGTCCTTTATGCGGTTTCTTTTTTTCTTTTTAGCTTCTTCTGATGTAGAAGTATTTGGAGTAGCTGGTTTGTCACCAACTTTTACAGGTTTTTTTATTTCAGATGTAGGCTCAGCCCTGGGGCCTTCTTTTGCAACTTGCTTTCCTGCTTTTTCAGCCTGAATTTTCTGTTCTCTTTCTTTTCTCTTTTCTGCCTGAGTCTTTTTTCTTGGTCTGGTTGACTGATTAAGAGAGTCAAGGTCGATAGTCTTAATGACTTTAATGTTTGACTCAATTTTTCGTTCACCAAGAGTAAATATTTCAGGTTCTGAACTCTCGGAAGCACCTTCACTTATTTCAACCTCAGTCTCAACCTCAAAAACAACTTGATCCATATTGTTATCTTCAAACTCAATATCTTCAGACTCAATTTTATTTTCAGAAGAGTCTTTTTTAATCTCTTTTATACTCTCATCAGACTTTTCCTCAACAGGCTTGATTTCAACCTGAACTTTTTCAACAGGTTTTTCCTCAGTTTGTTTTTCCTCAACAGGCAATACCTCAACAGGCAATACTTCAACAGTTTTCTCTTTAACCTCAGGTTTAGGTTTTTCAATCACCTCAACAACCGGTTCAGGTTTTTCAATGACTTCCACTTTTTCAGAAACCACTTCAACAACCTTTTCAACTTCTTTAACTGGTTGAACAATTTCCGGAGTAACCTCCGATTTTATCTCTGCCTTTTCTACAATCTCAACTTTTTCTTCGACAGTTTTAATAATCGGTTTAGGCTTTTTGTTTAAAGCATCCAAATCAATGCTGCCAACTAATTTAATATGTGGCTTGTGATAATCAACATCACTTTCAGCATCATTATTAGAAATCGACTCGGTAACCGCCGCAGAAGGAGCAGGTTTAACATCTTCTGCTTTCACAGCAGTATCGATCTGTTTTTGTTTATCCTTATTTATTCTGCCTTGTACAAGACGTTCAGCTTCAAGTTTAAGTGACTTATCCTGACTAAATTCTTTTACAAGCATTTCATATTCTTCTTCGGAGATCTTTGCATTCGGATTGTTCTCGACTACATGACCTTTCTTCTGTAGAAAATCCACAAGTGTGGCCATTCCTACGTTTAAATCTCTGGTTACCTTATTTAATCTAATCGACATAAACTGGGTTTAAATTTGTAAAAAATTCCGTGGCTTATTGACAAAATTCAGATTAGTCTTCAAACTCAAATCTTAAAATTGTCAAAACCTCATCAACAGTTGATTCTTCCAGATCAGCTTTTTCTATCAATACTTCTCTTGGAAGAGCAAGTACATTTCTGGCAGTATCACAACCAATTTTCTTAAGGGCTTCAATTACCCATTCATCTATTTCGTCCTTGAATTCATCCAAATAAATATCATCATCTTCAAGGTCGTCTGTTTCGCGGAATACATCAAGAGTATAACCGGTAAGCATGGATGCCAGTTTTATATTCATTCCACCCTTACCAATTGCTAATGATACTTCTTCAGGTTTCAAAAAGACCTCAGCCTTTTTGGTTTCTTCATCAATTCTGATTGATGAAATTTTCGCAGGGCTTAAAGATCTCTGAATAAACAGATTTATATTTGATGTATAGTTAATAACGTCAATATTTTCATTTCTAAGCTCTCTGACAATACCATGAATTCTTGCGCCTTTTACACCTACACATGCTCCAACCGGATCAATTCTTTCGTCATAAGACTCAACAGCGACTTTAGCTCTTTCACCTGGTATTCTTGCAACTTTTCTAATTAAAATCAGGCCCTCGTGTATTTCAGGAACCTCAAGTTCAAAAAGTCTTTCCAAAAATACAGGGGATGTACGGGAAAGTATAATCTTAGGATTATTACTTTTATTTTCAACTCTTTCAACAACAGCTCTTACACTTTCGCCTTTTCTGAAAAAGTCTGAAGGTATTTGCTCTTGTTTAGGCAGCAGCATCTCGTTGCCTTCGTCATCAAGTAAAAGAATTTCTTTTTTCCAAATTTGATATACTTCGGCACTTACTATCTGACCAACCTTTTCAACAAATGTGTTGTAAAGACTGTCTTTCTGTAGCTCTAGTATCTTTGACGCCAGAGTTTGTCTTAAGTTTAATACAGCTCTTCTTCCGAAATCCTGTAAATGAACTTCGTCAGTTACTTCTTCACCAATCTCAAAGTCTTGATCTATTTTTTGTGCTTCTGTCAATGTAATCTGTCTGTTTTCATCTTCAAGAGCGTCGTCCTCAACAATCTGGCGATTACGCCAAATTTCAAAATCGCCCTTATCAGGATTGATGATGACATCAAAATTTTCATCTGATCCAAATAATTTTGCCAGAACATTTTTAAAAGACTCTTCAAGTACACTAACCATTGTAGCACGGTCGATATTCTTTAGTTCTTTGAATTCCGAAAAAGTATCGATTAAATTTATAGTTTCAACTTTCTTTGCCATTGGTTGATTATAAAATATATAATTATTGTGTTAATTCTAAACTGTTAAAAATGAACAACATACTTGACAGACTTAACCTCGTCATATCTGTACATTTTTAAGACATTTATTTCTACAGGTCTTTTTGAACCCTCATTTTTTACCTTCATGAGTACTTCAAGACCGAAAGATTCACTATTTGCTGACATCAATATGCCTTTTTGCTTTTTTCCGTCTTTTGAAATAACTTCAACCTCATTTCCAATATTTATCTCATACTGTTTCAGCACTTTAAAAGGCTGACCCAAACCAGCTGAACCAACCTCCAAAGAATAATCTTCTGCCTCGCGGTCAAAATTAGCCTCAATATGCTTAGAAAGACTCACACAGTCTTCGATATCAATATCCTCATCTTCAGATTCAAATTCGACTTTAATATCGTTATCCCTATTAATAGTCAGATCAACAAGGAAGAAAGATGTGCCAATCATCCATTCTTCAATAACCTTTTTTACGGCTTCTATTTGCATATATTGGTAAAAAATAAAAAAAATTAGGGGAACCCTCAGCTCCCCCACACATTCATTTCGGCGGCAAAGATAATAATAATGATTTCTATTACAAAAATAATGCAAACAAATCTTAAGATAAAAAAGGCCATCCAAAAAGGACGGCCTTAAATTTTACGTTTTCAAAATATGTTAAAGTTCTCCAGCCTGAGCTTTTTTCAACATTGCCTCGTTTGCTGTGATAGCAATTTCAACTCTTCTGTTTTGTTGACGACCAGCCTCTGTATCATTTGAAGCAACAGGAGCAGATGAACCCATACCTTGTGTTGTAATTCTTGA
>CAZFUO010000140.1:0-6661 GCA_964522065.1 uncultured Bacteroidales bacterium
TTAGATCTTCAAAAAGGGGGTTTTCATTAAACCTCATACTGTCTTTTTCAGTAGTGATTATAATACCCCCACCAGATGAAATTTTGTCAAATTCAGACCTTATTTTATTATAGTCTTTCTTACCAAACCAGTGATGGTCAGAAAAAATCATTTCCTTTATGTCTGATGAGAATTCCTTGATTTGATTATACAATGGTTCAGGATTTGCAATACCTGTAACTAATAAAACCGGTATGCTTTTCTCTTTTATTTCACTGAATTGCACATTTTTATTTTTGTCTAAGATGTTTGTAAGTGCACCGTATTTAATAGACGAAATGAAAATTGTTTGCTGAGGATATAAATCAATCTTATTCTTCAACATTCTCAGTTCAATAGGTTTTAAGTTATCAGGGCATTTTGTGATAACAATAATATTTGCCCTCTTAGAACCAGAAGATGATTCCCTCAGGTTACCTGCAGGCAGCAAGCTGTCATCTGTAAACATTCTGCTTTTATCAGTAAGTAAAATCGAAATTGCCGGCTTTACGTATCTGTGTTGATAAGCATCATCCAGAAGTATAACATCCGGTTTATTAGCAGTATCAGATTCTAAAAGCTCAATACCTCTTTTCCTTTTTTCATCAACAGCAACAATAATATCAGGAAATTTCTTTTTCAATTGTAAAGATTCGTCACCAATATCATTTACGGTAGAGTCATCACCTGCAAGAACAAAACCCTTACTTTTTCTTTTATAGCCTCTGCTCAGTACAGCTACCTTGTATTCCGGACTAAATATTTTAATAAGATACTCAATATGTGGAGTTTTACCTGTACCACCAACGGTAATATTTCCAACAGAGATAACAGGCGTATCAAAGCTTTTTGAGCTTAATATTTCTGCATCAAAAAGTAAATTTCTCAAAGATACGGCAAAACCGTAAATCCATGAAAAAGGTAAAAGATAGTTTCTGAACTTATTGTTTGACAACATTTTATTTAATTATAACCTTATCCATTAAAGTAAGGACACCGGTTTGGATTTTTGATTTCTTTAATTGAATTAGTGAAGAATATTCTTCTCCAAGTACCTTGTTTGCAATTTTCATACTTAAATCGCTGTTTAACTCTTCCATTAAAATTGTAAGGAAATCTTTTTTCTCGGGATAATAAACCTTTCTGAAGGTTTCAACTTTTGCTAAGCCGGCCGCAATGCTTATTGCTGTGTCCAGATTTCCAATCTCATCGACCAATCCAATCTCTTTAGCTTTCTTGCCGGTCCAGACTCTACCTTCAGCAACCTTTTTAATATCCTCAATTTTCATGCCTCTGCCCTCTGCACATCTCTTTACAAAAAGCTCATATCCGTTGTTTATATGATTCTGAATTTTCACCTTCTCCAAATCATTCATAGGACGTGTCACATTTCCAAGGTCTGACATATCGTTCGTTTTAACAACATCAAAACTCAAACCAAGTTTTTTGGTTAACTCATCAATTATAAAAAAGGTCCCGAAAATACCAATAGAACCAGTCAGAGTATTAGGAGAAGCAACAATTTTATTTGCATTACACGAAATGTAATATCCTCCGGAAGCAGCAAGATCTCCCATCGAAACCACGACAGGACATTTTTTCTTCAAATCACTTATAGCTTTCCATATCTGTTCAGAAGCAAATGCGCTTCCTCCCGGTGAATTTACTCTTAAAACTACAGCCTTTACCTTATCATCATCTTCGATTTTTTCTATATCTTCTAAAATGTTTGATGTTATAATACCTTCACTTCCATCATCCTGTATTTCACCTTCAGCTATAAGTATAGCTATCTTATCCTGATCGAATCTTTCACCCTTATCAGGAGTAAGAAGTATTTGTTTTACAGAAACAATATTAAGGTCTTTTGATTTTTCGACTTCATGTTTTTTTGCCAGATAATCAATCACTTCCGATTTATACAATAAACTATCAACCAGATTATTACTTTTGAAAAACGCAACAGGTTCAAACAATGTATTTTTATTGGCAATATCATTTAGTTTTGCTACTGTGATGTTTCTTGAGGTAGAAATTCTTTCAAGTACATGACCCCATATGCCATTAAGATACTCAGTCGTCTGCAATCTGCTTTCATCACTCATCTTTCTGTTAATAAACGGTTCAACAGCCGATTTAAAGGTCCCGACTTTGAAAACTTCCACTTTCACCCCCAGCTTTTGTAAAGCATCTGTGAAAAATACAGGTGTAGCAACAAGACCACCAAAGTTCATTAATCCATTTGGATTTATAAAAATCTTATCTGCAACGCTGGAAATAAAGTATTCTTTTTTGTCATAGTTATCTGCGTATGCAATTATGTATTTTCCTGATTTTTTAAAATCAGTCAATGCATCTCTTATTTCTTCTGAGGTTGCAAATCCGGCATTCAGGAATCCGACTTCAAGATAAATACCCTTTACCTTTTCGCTTTCTTTCGCTTTTTTTATTGCCTTAAGTATATCGTCCAGTCCCTGCTCGCCGGCATTCATACTTTGTGGAACCCCTGGTATATTAAAATCAGGCATGTCTACACTTTGCTCTTTTATGGTTCCGCTAAGTGAAATTTTGAGAAGGCTGTTTTCTTTAAGGTTATACTGCTTATCAGAGCTGGATAATGCTCCGGCTACAGAAATCATTATGATAAAGAAAATAAAAAAGGCAAGAAATACTCCAAGTATTGATGCCAGGGTGAATTTTATAAATTGTTTCATTGTGTAAACTAGTGAATTAACTTGAATATTTAACTGTGAAAAACAATTAGCAAATATGCCTTAAAATAATGAATCAAACAAAAAAAAGATCCGGTAGTTAAAGTACTCCGGATCTTTAAATATAAAAATTAATCAGAGTTTATTTACCAAGAGGTACAGATAAACCTATTTGAACATTTGTACTTGCAGTATTCAGAGGAATAAACTGCGGAGTCCTTTTCAAAATCAGGTAATCGCAGGCAATAAACAAATTTGCAAATCCAGGAGCAACATTCATTGCCAGCCCGAAAGTTTTAAATTTACTGTGCATAAACGAATAGCTTCCACTTAACTCAAACCACTTAACAGGTCTGTAAGTAGCCGCAGTCATAATTTCAGAATATGTACTTCCATCCATAAAACGACCGGTATATAAAAGTCCTATTCCAAGTTTTTTATCGAGAAGGCTATATTCAGCACCGGCATTTATTGTTGTATTCAGTTTTTGTTTAGCATCGGCAGAAGCAACCTTTTTAAAATCTATCATTTTTAAAGCATCTTCTTTTAACTTCTCAATCTGATTTTCAACATCCTGATTAGCTACACTATCTGTACCTATACCATCCAAACCTGAAAAACTTACACTACCGGCAGCTTTTGCTGTTATAACGTTGTCTTTTTTCCAGCTTATAGAACCTATATCCACAACGCCAAGTGAAAGTTCAAGATCTTCTATCGGAGAGTAAGTTACTCCAAGATCTAATGCAATACCAGAACCACCTACACCGGGTGAGCCAAAGTCAAAACCTGTTATGCTCTGATCGGTTTCGGTTTCGAGCGTAAAGCCTTTACCGTACAAATCCATTTGAGCATCAGAGCTTATAGTCCATTCTTGTTGAGACATATATACGTCCATTGATTTTACATTGGCCTTAGCATTTGCAACACCAACCAGGTATTTAAGCTTTGCACCTACACGTAGATTATCCATAAAATTCCTTGCGTAACCCAGTGAAGCCTCTGCATATGCACCGGCACCGATAGAGAAATCTCTGATTTTATATTCAGTGCCCTGACCACTTGTCATACCAACTTTAAGGAATTCCAGCAACGAATATGGTAAATTCATCGACATTCCAACCCTTGTTGCTACATCAAATGTGAAATACCCTGCCTTAGAGTTAATACCCAAAGACAACAAGCTGGTTCTCAAATCTCCTCTTAGGTAGTTTACAGGTTCAAGTTTTGACAGAAATTCATTTGCACTAACATCCGGATGCAAAAAAGTCATCAGCTCCCCACCATTTTCGGGAGGATACAGGAAAGTTGAAATAAGTAGATTAGACTCAATGCCCATCGAAAATTCCCCTAACACAGGCAAGCTTATATATCCTTTCTCTGAAGTAAGAGCCGGATTCATTAGTTGTCTGTGAGTTGCATTATCCATAAAGTATCCTGTTCTTGAAATACTTTGTGAACTGACACCCTGAATTGTTATCACCATTAGAAGTGACAACATCGTACATTTAAATATTTTAGTTTTCATCAGTCATTGTTTTATTATTAATCCTCCTTGATGTTAACACCACCCTTTATCATAACTCCAAGTTCTGCTTTCACAAAATTTGAAGGCTTAATAGGTGTACCCGCTACAGTTTCATTAGAACTTGCAGTAAACTCAAGTTCGAAACCGCTAAGATTTTTCAAAGCTCCGTCAGGATCTTCCAGCTCAATTTCAAGATTAGATCTTGTTGCACTACCATCTACTGCTCCGGCAGATATTACCTGCGTAATAGGCTGAATATTAATTTTCTGATTATCCTTGTCAAGAGGAGTCAACTTAACATTCAGTTCAAGCGGTATTGAGTTGTAGAATGAACCGGTTAACAAAACAGTATTACCTGATACCATTTTACCAATAGATGCATCTATGCCAGAGATAGTATCTTTCATTGTTATACTCAGCTCTTTTCCAAATGCCATAGGTAAACTTACATCATACTTGACTTTTAGTGCATAGTTCGCATCAAGATCTACAACGTGCTGTTGAGACTGGTCTGCATTGGCGCTTACGCTAAGTTCAATCTTATCAGGAACAGATTTAAACAATTTCTGAATATCAACAGCGATGTGCTGATAACCTGCGGGCATACCTGCACTCTCAGGAGCAAGCCAGTATTTTGTAACATTAGGTTGCGCCGGATTTTCTGTTTTCGGCAAACTTATAGTTACTGTCTGTTGTGCGTTTGGTATTACAGCTCCGTTTTTTACCGGTTTAAGTACAAGCGTTGCAGAAAGCGGAATACCAAGATTGCTGGTTCCTTCCAATGCAATAATAGGTTTTGTAATATCCAGAACAACGTCATCATTTTTAAGGAAATCAGGAAGATCGGATAAGTCAACAGATTCAGTAATCGGATCCACATTAGGCTTAACTTTTCCGTAGAATTTTTTGAATAGCATATCCTTCAAGCCAACATTTACAGCTACACCTACAGGTTTGTCTGAAACATCTTCACTGCTTATTGAAGGGTCTTCAACTCTAACAGCAACGTCAAACCCAATATCTTCTTTAAGATTAATATTGCCTTGTATCTGTCGACCGTCAAACTTAAATCCTCTTATACCTGCATTAATTGTCATTTTGTTGTTCGAGAACGCTTTATTTACAATCATTCTGTTTTTAGAATCAACAATACCTGGTTTAAATAAAATCATATCAGGAAAATCAATAATAAGATTTCCAAGTAGCGGTTTATTCATAGAAGGCACATTTGTCAAATCAATTGAAATTTGAAGATTTGCATTACTTCCTAAAATAACGCTGTCTATTGCTGATATTTCAGTTGGGATGTCATTAAATACGAAATCAATTGAAGTTGTATCTGCATATTTAGCTTCAATTGAATTTAATGCAATAGTAGTCGAAGCTATTGATAAGTTTGGAACACTTGTTATAACTCCAAGTTTTTTACCATCCAAAGATGCAAAGTCATTACTGTTTACTGTGCCCGATTCAAGTTGTGCTCCACCAGTTATTTTCACAACATCACTAAGAGACAACTTTCCATTAACAAGTGTTTTGTTGATATTCAATGCTGATAATTCAAGTTCAATCAATTCGGGGAATGCTCCGTTTATGACATAACTGTTATTGACAAGACTTTCTTTAAACTTAAATAATGAAGGGAACTGAATTATTATATTATTTGCCCTCAAATTTAAAGGAAGCGTTGGTTTGTTAAGATTAATTCTGAGCTTGCTACCAGGTTTAAGATTTACAAGACCAAGGCTTTTAACCTGATCAGAAATATCAACGTTCATTTTAAATCCAACATTAATCGCACTGAATGGCTTGCTTATAACATTGGTTGTAACATCAGCCGATTTAAAAGTCAGAGCTGAGGCTACATTCATTGACATCTTAGGATCGTTGGCAGCAGTAGGAATGTTTTCACTATTAATTCTGCCGTTAAACGAAACTTTTCCTGAATAATTTACAGCGCCATTCCAAACCAGTTTATTGTCTCCGGTAAGACTGGTGCCGGTAAAATTCATTTCCTTCACATTAAGTGTCACTTGTTTTCCTGCAGCCGGATTAGAAAGAACTTCATTAGAAAGCAGATAAGTGTTATTTGGTAAAGCGGGTTCGAAAACAAATTCTTTAGGGAATACAATAGACAACTGATCTATAGCAATAGTCCTGTTAATCATTGTTGGTAAAGACAATGCTTTCAGGTCGAATGAAATTGACGCAGGTGTATTAAAATAGACCTTATTTACAGATTTAATTTCTGTAGGCAGGGTGCTGTTTATACTTATAGGTACATTTCCGGAAATCGACGAAACCACGGGTGGTATGTTAAAATCCATAGAACTTATAGCCATATTCTTTACAGCAACCTTAACAACTATATCAATACCAGGTACAAGATTCAGATTTTCAGACA
>CAZFUO010000141.1:0-6658 GCA_964522065.1 uncultured Bacteroidales bacterium
GTTATTCAAGCAAAGTTCTTGACTTGATCGCTCACATGGATTCAGTAAAATAATTTTTACAATACTATATTTAAAAAACCGCGGTTGCTTTTTGCATTTGCGGTTTTTTTATATAATTTTGTTTCGTAAAAATACGAAACGCAGTACAAAAATACTTAGTAATGGCACAAAAGAAAAAACACTTCAGTCCCGATCAGGAAAGACTTGCATTGTATGCTAAAGCTCTTTCAAATCCGGTGAGGGTTTTTATAATGGATTATTTAGTAAACAATCTTGATAAGTGTTGTTACAGCGGAGATATGGCCGAGGAATTGCCTATTGCAAGATCAACTCTGTCTCAACATTTAGCAGAGCTTAAAAAGGCAGGTCTTATACAAGGCGAGATAAATCCACCTTATATTAAGTATTGCATTAATCGTGATAACTGGGAAGAAGCCAAGCTTATGTTCTCAGCTTTTTTTAAGAGATAATTTTTTTAACCAAATAGTTCGTTCTTTTACGAAATGAAATTTTATATATTATGGAAATAAAGATTCTTGGCACCGGATGCCCAAAATGCAAAAATCTGGAAAAAATCACACGTGAAGTTGTTGAAGCTAACGGCTTTGATGCCCAAATTTCTAAAGTGGAAGATATAATGGAGATTATGTCTTTTAGTGTTATGAGTACGCCGGCACTGGTTGTTAATGGCAAAGTAGAAGTAAAAGGCAGAATTCCCTCTGCCGATGAAATAAAAAAAATATTATCTAAATACTAAAAACCTGACTATGAAAACTATCACTAAGTTTACTTTTCTAATGCTGCTTTTGTTTTCTGCAATCTCCTGTAATGCTAAGGAAACCGCTAAAGAACCAACAACTACTAAGGTCTCTGTAAGTTCAGATAAGGTAGAAGCATATTATTTCCATTTTTCGGCAAGATGTGTCACTTGTAAAACAGTAGAAGCAGAAGCTATTGCTGATTTAA
This sequence comes from uncultured Bacteroidales bacterium, assembly GCA_964522065.1. GTDB lineage: Bacteria > Bacteroidota > Bacteroidia > Bacteroidales > UBA1402 > UBA8389. The sequence continues at coordinate 967 of CAZFUO010000141.1, forward strand.
AAGCATTATATGGCGATAAAGTAAAACTTCAATCTGTAAATCTTGACGAAAAATCAGGTCAGGAACTAGCAGAAAAAATAGGGGTTTCAGGACAAACATTATTAATAGTAAAAGGTAAAACTAAAGTAAATATTACAAATGAAGGCTTTATGTATGCCAAATCTAATCCTGAAAAATTTAAATCAATTATAAAGGAGAAAGTCGATCCTTTAATGAAATAATATAATATATGGAGTTCCTGAATAGTTTACTGGAAAATAGTTCTTTACCCTGGCTTACAGCATTGGTGTTGGGGCTGATGACTGCCATCAGCCCATGCCCTTTGGCAACCAATATAACAGCTGTTGGATTTATCAGTAAAGACATTCAAAATAAAAACCGCGTTTTTTTAAATGGATTATTTTATACACTGGGAAGAGCTGTTTCTTATACAGGCATCGCATTGATTATTTTCTTGGGTGTAGATCAGTTTAAGTTTTCAGGTTTCTTCCAGCGATACGGGGAGAAATTTATTGGTCCACTTCTAATTTTGATTGGCTTTTTTATGCTTGATGTAATTAAGATAAATTTCCCTGGATTATCAAAGTTAACTTCAGGTATGCAGGAAAAGAAAAAGTGGAGTTTTTGGGACGCTACTTTACTAGGAATGTTATTTGCTCTGGCCTTTTGTCCATATAGCGGTGTATTATATTTTGGCATGTTAATACCAATAACTGTAAGCAGTGCTTCGGGGTTATATCTTCCTATTGTTTTTGCGATCGCAACGGGCATACCTGTAATTATATTTTCATGGTTACTAGCTTATACGCTTTCAGGTATAGGAAGTGTTTACAATAAGATTAAAATCTTTGAATTGTGGTTTAGAAGAATTATTGCTGTGCTTTTTATAATTGTAGGTATTTACTATATACTCAGAGTCTTTGTTCTCTGATTTCAAAAAATAAAAAATGGAATCCAAAAAAGAATTTAAAATATTGTTTTTGCTGGTTGCTGCTTTTCTCGGTATTTATTTTTTACCACTGGAAAGTCAGGTTTTTACAACAGCAATAGATGCTACGCTTGACTTATCAAGATGGTATGCAAGAGAGCATGTTATACTTTGTTTATTACCTGCATTTTTGATAGCAGGGGTTATCTCTGTGTTTGTAAGTCAGGCATCGGTAATTAAATATTTTGGTGCCAAATCTAAAAAATGGGTAGCATATACTGTCGCATCTGTTTCAGGTACTATCCTTGCTGTCTGTTCATGCACAATACTTCCACTATTTTCAAGTATTCACAAAAGAGGAGCCGGTTTGGGGCCTGCAATAGCCTTTCTATATTCAGGACCGGCAATAAATATCCTTGCGATAATTTTAACAGCCCGCATTCTTGGTTTTGAAATAGGAGTAGCAAGATTTATCGGAGCGGTTTCGTTTAGTGTAATTATCGGTCTGATTATGGCATTTATTTATCGTAAGGAGGAGAAGAAAAGAGCCGAAGAGCAGATGAATTTTCCTGATGTACCCGAAACCAGACCTTTGTGGCAGACTTCAATTCATTTTTTCACACTTGTACTTATTCTTGTGTTTGCAAACTGGGGTAAACCTCAGTCTACAGATACCTCTAGTATTTGGTATTATATTTGGGCTTACAAATGGTATATAACAGGCGTTTTTGGACTGGGTCTTGTTTATTCTATGATTTATATACTTAAACTAAAGCCATGGCAGGTACTTACAGGTGCTTTGGTTACAGCTTTGAGTGCATTTCTTATTGAAAATCCTCTGATAAGTATGGTTGTAGGTATGGCTTCTGTTGCCACAATTGCTTTAATGGACAAAAGTGAAGACGGTGAAAATAAGGAATGGATTATTTCATCCTGGGGATTTACAAAACAGATTGTACCTCTTCTTGCAATTGGAGTTGTCATAGCAGGTTTTCTGTTAGGTTCTACTCACGACAATACTGCAATTGCAGGAGTAATACCTAATTCATGGATTTCATGGGCAGTAGGGGGCAACTCAGTACTTTCTAATTTCCTGGCATCTATAGTCGGAGCTTTTATGTATTTTGCGACGTTAACCGAGGTCCCTATTATTCAGGGGCTTATGGCGTCTGGTATGGGTAAGGGGCCGGCATTGGCTCTATTGCTTGCGGGTCCTTCACTATCATTACCAAATATGTTGGTAATCAGAGGGGTTATGGGTACTCAAAAAACTGTAGTTTATGTAACTATTGTTGTTGTTTTATCTACAATTGCTGGCTTAATATTCGGTAACTTATAAAAACAAAAAGTCATGAAACCTGAAGATTTGAAGATGTTGGTGAAGGATAAATACAGTAAGATAGTAAGCAATCCTTCATCGGGGGAGAAGTCATCTTGTTGCGAAGGTCTATCATGTTGTTCTACTGTTGATTATTCGGTATTTAGTGAAAGTTATGACAAGTTATCAGGTTATAATCCCGATGCAGATTATGGTCTTGGGTGTGGCTTACCAACAGAATTTGCAAAGATAAAAAAAGGAGATACAGTTATAGATCTTGGTTCTGGTGCAGGTAACGATTGTTTTGTAGCCAGAACACTAACAGGTGAGAATGGTGAAGTTATAGGGGTCGATATGACTGAAGCAATGATTGAAAAAGCAAGATCGAATGCCGCTAAACTAAATCTTCAAAATGTAAAATTCTTACAGGGTGATATTGAAGATTTACCATTACCTGATAATATTGCAGATGTTGTTATTAGCAATTGTGTTTTGAATCTTGTTCCTGATAAATCTAAAGCATTTAGTGAGATTTTCAGAGTTTTAAAGCCTGGTGGTCATATGTCAGTTTCTGATGTTGTAATAGAAGGAGAGCTACCTGCAAAAATAAGGCAGGCTGCAGAATTGTATGCCGGATGCATTTCTGGTGCTATTATTAAGCAAAAATATTTAGACTTAATCAAAGAATGTGGTTTGTCAGGTATAATTGTGCAAAAAGAAAAACAAATAACCCTTCCGGATGAGATTTTATCTGATTATTTAAACAAAACTGAAATTGACTTTTTCAGATCTTCCGGTAGTGGTATATACAGTATTACTGTTTACGCTGAGAAATTGTCATAGAAATGTAACAGGTTGTTATTGCTCGTGAAAGTGTTTTACAGTATAATTGTAACAAATTTTAAAATTATGAACATACTTATACTTTGTACAGGAAATAGTTGTCGCAGCCAAATGGCTCATGGTTTTTTGCAGTCTTTTGATACTAATTTAAATGTTTGCTCTGCAGGAACTCAACCAGCAAAACAGGTAAACCAGAAAGCTGCAATGGTAATGAAAGAAGCCGGAGTTGATATAAGTAACCATTATCCTAAAATGGTGGACCAATATATAGATAGTGAATGGGACTACGTTATCACTGTTTGTGATCATGCTAATGAAACATGTCCTGCCTTTTTGGGCAAAGTCAAACATCGCTTACATATGGGATTTGAAGACCCTTCACATGCAACCGGCAGTGACGAATTTATAATGAGTGAGTTTTACAGGGTTAGAGATCAGATTAAAAATGATTTCTTTAAATTTTACCAGGAAGTTTTAAAACCTCAACTATAAAACTATGCCATCAGCAAAAAGACTAAAACCACTTGACAGGTATCTGACATTGTGGATATTTCTGGCTATGTTTGCCGGCGTATTTATGGGATGGCTTAGCCCTGCGGTTCCTGATTTCTGGAATAGTTTATCTTCCGGAACCACGAATATTCCTATAGCAATAGGATTGATTGTAATGATGTACCCACCACTTGCAAAAGTAAATTACGAAGAGCTTGGAGATGTATTTAAAAATACTAAAGTTTTAGGGCTTTCACTTGTTCAAAACTGGATTATTGGCCCTGTATTGATGTTCTTTTTGGCTATAATCTTTTTGCAATTTAATATTGACTATATGTACGGAGTAATACTAATCGGGCTTGCCCGTTGTATTGCTATGGTTATAGTCTGGAATGACCTGGCAAAGGGAGATACTCAATATGCTGCAGGATTGGTGGCCTTCAACTCCTTATTTCAGGTATTATTGTTTTCAGTATATGCATACGTTTTTATAGCTGTTTTGCCCGGATGGTTTGGATTGCCGGTTAATGACAGTGTTGCACAAATTACTATGGGTCAAATAGCTGAAAGTGTATTTATTTATCTTGGTATACCTTTTATAGCTGGCTTTTTAACTCGTTTTATTTTAATCAGAGTAAAATCAAAAAAGTGGTATCAAACAAAATTTATACCTAAAATCAGTCCGTTGACATTGATAGCATTACTCTTTACAATAGTTGTAATGTTCTCACTCAAGGGTGAGTATATAGTCAAAATACCGCTTGATGTGGTAAGAATTGCCATACCATTGGTAATTTACTTTATAATTATGTTCCTGGTTTCATTTTATATGAGCAAAAAGGCCGGTGCAACTTACGAACAGTCTGCAACCCTCTCTTTTACTGCAGCAAGCAACAATTTTGAATTGGCTATTGCTGTTGCAATTGCAATATTTGGTATAAATTCCGGTGAGGCTTTTGCTGCCGTAATAGGCCCTCTTGTAGAGGTTCCTGTAATGATAGCTTTGGTTAATTTGTCTCTGAAATTTAAACAATACTGGAAAAAATAGAAACTGTTGTATCGAAATTAATAGTATTTGTCCCTTTCTTAAGGGACTTTTTTTTTCATTGATGGTATTTTTGTATTGATAAGCAAACTTACTAATACATGAAAAATATCAGAACCTTTTTGACTTTCCTTGTGTTTGTTCCGATTTATTCTTTTTCGCAGATTAACGTCTTTGATTCAGCAAAAAACATAAACAAATATTTTTCGATATCAGGTAAGCACAGAACTACTTCAATTGTCTTTGATAGCAACGAGAATATTCTCATAAAAAAATCAGCTGAATTTTTGTCGGCTGATATTGAAAAGGTCACAGGTAAAAAAACATCTGTAAGTAATGATTTAAATCAGGTTGAAAATTTAATTATTGTCGGAACCGCAGGCAATTCAAAACTGATAAATCAATTGGTAGCGGCAGGAAAACTGGACATAAAACCAATAACCGGGCAATGGGAAAGATTTATTATTAAGACTATCGATAAACCATTTAAAGGAGTAAAAAAAGCACTTGTTATTGTAGGTAGCGACAGGCGAGGCGCCGCTTATGGCGTATTTACTTTATCTGAAAAGATGGGTGTATCACCATGGTATTGGTGGGCTGATGCTCCTGTAAAGAAAATGGATGAGATTTATCTTGAAAATTGCAACTTTGTTTCAAAAGGACCGGCAGTAAAGTATCGTGGAATTTTTATAAATGACGAGTCTCCTGCTTTCAGATACTGGGCCAAAGAAAAATTTGGTGGCATTAATCACAAGTGTTATGAAACAATATTCGAACTTCTTTTACGAAATAAAGCTAATTATCTTTGGCCGTCAATGTGGTTGCCCACAATGTTTAATGTGGACGATCCGTTAAATCCTAAGGTTGCCGATGAGTTTGGGATAGTGATGTCAACCAGCCATCACGAACCGATGATGCGTGCTCATAATGAATGGAGTTTGTTCAAAGGTGGTTTGTGGGATTACAATAAAAATAAAGAAAAGCTCAGAGAGTTTTGGCGTGGAGGTATAGAAAGAATGGGTAACTACGAAAGTGTAGTTACAGTTGGTATGCGTGGTGACGGAGA
>CAZFUO010000142.1:0-6539 GCA_964522065.1 uncultured Bacteroidales bacterium
TGATGTATCTGGGTAGGGTAAGTTCTAAGAAATTATTGACTCTGTTATTGATAGTAGTTGTTGTGGCATCTTTGGCGCTACTTGCATTGAAATTTATAGATGAGGTTCCGGGATTTAACCGGTGGGGAACATGGCATAATCGTATTTTTGGAACCGAACTGAGTGTAATGGAAGAAGGTTTTGAAATTAACGACAAAAATTATCAGTCTTCTCATGCCAAGATTGCTATTTCTAATGGTAGGTTTTTAGGTACATTACCCGGTAACAGCACACAGAGAGATTTTCTGCCTCAGGCGTATTCAGATTTTATTTATGCAATTATTATTGAAGAGTTGGGGTGGTTTGGGATGCTTTTTGTCCCATTTTTATATATGGTTTTGTTGTACAGGGCTTTGAAGATATCAAGAGCCTGTGTGAAAGTTTACCCCATGCTTCTGGTTATGGGTTCAACTCTTATGGTTGTTTTACAGGCTTTTATAAATATGATGGTTGCAGTTGGTGCTGGGCCTGTAACTGGTCAGCCCATGCCTCTTGTGAGCAGGGGTGGTACTTCAACTATTATCACATGTATTTATTTTGGAATAATTTTGAGTGTGAGCAGATATGCAAATCCTGAAGCTGAAAAAGTTGAAGAACTTAAAGAAAAAGAGCAATCTGAGCTTGATGAGGTTACTGATATTGCAAAAGAATATGGTGTATAATTAAAATGCTGTTTATGAAAAAGGTTATAATATCAGGAGGAGGCACTGGAGGACATATTTTTCCTGCAATCTCAATTGCTAATGCTTTAAAAGAGAAAGATAAGTCTATTGAGATTTTATTTGTAGGAGCATTGGGGAGAATGGAGATGGACAGAGTGCCTGCAGCCGGATACAAAATTGTTGGTTTGCCAGTCAGAGGTTTTGACAGGTCTAATCTCTTAAAAAATATAAAGATTGTATATCAGTTGATGTTAAGCATTATAAAGGCTAAAAGATTGATTAAGTCTTTCAAACCTGATGCTGCAGTTGGTGTAGGTGGTTATGCAAGCGGGCCAATGTTAAGAGCTGCTGCATCTGCAGGGGTTCCAACTTTAATACAGGAGCAAAATTCTTATGCTGGTGTTACAAATAAATTGTTAGCATCAAAGGCGAAAAAGATTTGCGTGGCGTATCCCGGAATGGATAAGTTTTTTCCTTCAGATAAAATATTGTTGACTGGAAATCCTGTAAGACAGGATTTATTAAGAACAGATTTTAGCAGGAAAGATGCTTTGGCGAAATTTGGGCTGGTTGAAAATAAAAGAACTATTCTTGTTGTTGGTGGTAGTCTTGGTGCAAGAACTATAAATGAAAGTATCTTAAATCATTTAGATTTAATTGAAGATAAAAATGATATACAGATAGTATGGCAAACAGGTAAGTATTATTTTAAGGGTATTTCTGAAAAACTTAAAGATAGAAATCTTGTTAACGTTAAGATATATGAGTTTGTACAAGATATGAATATGGCTTATGCGGTTTCTGACCTGGTAATATCGAGAGCAGGAGCGGGTTCGATTTCTGAATTTTGTCTTTTGAAAAAGCCGGTAATACTTGTGCCATCTCCTAATGTTGCTGAAGATCATCAAACCAGTAATGCTATGGCTTTGGTAAATAAGAATGCTGCATTAATGATTAAGGATACTGAGGCTGTTGATAAATTAGTTCCTTTGGCATTGGATGTTGTGAATAATAAACAACAACTGAATGACTTGTCTGAAAATATTTATAAATTGGCTCAGCATGATTCAGCTTCAAGAATTGCTGATGAGGTTTTAAAAATAATGAAATAAGATGTCTCAAAAATTTACACATATATATTTTATTGGTATCGGCGGAATTGGAATGAGTAATCTTGCCAGATATTTTAAGTTTAAAGGGAGAACTGTTGCCGGATATGATAAAACGCCGAGTCAGTTAACAGATGAACTTGAAAGTGAGGGAATTTCTATTCACTTTAAAGATGATGCAGGCTTGATACCAGTTGATTTTTTGGATAAAGAAAAAACCATGATTGTCAGAACTCCTGCAGTACCTGATTCACATACAGAGTTGAAGTATTTTTTTGAAAATGGTTTTACTGTACTTAAGAGGGCTCAGGTGTTAGGAGAGGTTTCGAAAGATGATAAATGTTTGTGCATATCTGGTACTCATGGTAAAACCACGACAAGTATGCTTACTGCACATTTGTTAAAACAATCGCATGTTGATTGCAGTGCATTTTTAGGTGGTATCTCAAATAACTACTCAACAAATCTTTTGCTTAGTGATAAAAGTAATCTCACTGTAATAGAGGCAGATGAATATGACAGATCATTTCATCATCTACACCCCTGGATGGCTGTTGTGACTTCTGTAGATGCAGATCATCTTGATATTTATCATACTCACGAAGCGTATCTTGAGAGTTTTTCAAAGTTTGTAGGATTAATTGAAGAAGGTGGAGCATTAGTAATAAAGAAGGATTTACCTTTGGTCTATAAGGTTAATGAGGGGGTGAGAGTTTATACTTATAGTGTTGAAGGTAAAGCTGATTATTATGCTGATAATATAAGGGTTAATAATGGAAGACTATTCTTTGACTTTTATAAACCCGGTGGAGTTATTAAGGATATGGAACTTGGAGTTCCTGTTAGAATAAACGTTGAAAATGCTGTAGCTGCCATGGCAATTGCTTGTTTAAACGGGGTGAATGATGATGAACTAAAAACTTCAATAGCATGCTTTGCAGGGACAAGAAGAAGGTTTGATTTTCAGATAAGGAGAGATGATTTTGTATATATAGATGATTACGCTCACCACCCTGAAGAGCTTAAAGCTAGTATTACTTCTATCAAAGAACTTTTCCCAGATAAAAAAATCACAGGAATTTTTCAACCACATTTATATACAAGAACCAGGGATTTTGCAGATGAATTTGCTGAGGTGCTTTCTTTAATAGATGATTTGATTTTGTTGGATATTTATCCTGCCAGAGAACTGCCAATACCTGGAGTTACATCAGAAGTTCTGCTTGAGAAAATAACATCGAAATCAAAGATTATTACTAATTTAGACAAAATATTTGATATACTTGACAAGAAACATCCGGAAGTTCTGGTAACTTTGGGAGCTGGTAGTATTGATACCCTGGTACCAAAGATTAAAAGTAAGTTTGAGTAATGCTGAAGAGAATAATTATAGTAATTATTGTGTTGGTTTCTGTTGGGTATTTGGCCTACGCTTCTGCAATGTTTTCTGACAATTCGTTAGGGGTTACCTGTAATGAACTGGAGATTGATATTATGGATGCTGATGGAAAGAATTATATTAAAGAAGATGAAATAAAGCAGCTTTTAGAAAGAAGTGGAACAAAGTTAAAAGGCAGGAAGGTTGGAAAAATCAATTTCGAAAAAGTTGAGTCTATTGTAGAAGAGCATTCTATGATAGAAAGAGCTGAGAGTTTTGCCAGCCCATCCGGAAAAGTTGTAATTAAGGTATGGCAACATTTACCGGTTTTAAGAATTATGTCAGATGATGGCAGTTTTTATGTTGATTCTAAGGGCAAGAAAACTGGTTTGAGTCTTCATTCAGCTGCTAATGTCGTTATTGCATCAGGTAATATAAATGATTCAATAACTATAAGAGATTTGTACAGGATGGCTTTAATTTTACAGGAAGAGCCTGCCTGGGATGCACTTGTTGAACAGATTTATGTTGAGAATAATGGAGACTGGATTATTATACCAAGAATTGGTGATTTTGAAATCATTTTCGGTAATCCGGTTAACATTGAAACAAAAATGAAAAGATTGAATTCATTTATCAGGGATTACATTCCAAAATTAGGATGGGAGAGATACTCTATGATAAATTTGAAGTATGATAATCAGATAGTATGTACAAAAAAAGATATATCAGATGTTAATAACTGAATTAATAATCGGGATTGATCTGGGGAGTACCGGTGTAAAAGGGGCTCTTGGAAGAAAAGTTGCCGGAACTACCGAACTTATAGCGCTAAGCCAGGTTCCACTGATTTCCGGCGTCAGAAGAGGGCTTATTCATAATATTGAAGAAGTGACCAGAGCAATTGAAAAAGTTCTGGATTTGTTGCTTAAGAAGGTTCCTGAAAAATGCAAGGTAGATCAGGTTTATTTAGGCATTAATGGATATACAATAAGAACTCTTAGTCTTTCTAGTATAGCTAATTTTTCTGGAGAGGAAATTATCAATGAAATGCATCTTGACAGCCTTAATGACGATATTGTTGATAAGGTTAGTGATAAGTATGAAATAATTGAGGTTTTTCCTCAGGAATTTATTGTTGATGGTAAGGCCGACCCAAACCCCTTAGGATCTATGCCTGTTAAGGTTGAGGGTAAATATAAAGTTGTTGTAGGTAAGCCGATAATAAACAAAAATATTAATAATACTTTTAACAGGTTGAATATTAAGTATGAACTAGTATTAGGACCACTTGCTAATGCTGAAGCTGTACTTGATCCTGAAGAAAAAAGTAAGGGTGTAATAGTCATTGATTTTGGTGCTCAGACAACTTCTGTTACTATTTTTAAATCGAATAATGTAAAGTATGTTGTAATACTACCTTTTGGAGGTAACAATATTACATCAGACCTGATGTACCTTGATATGGATTTTAACTCTGCTGAGAAGTATAAAATTGAACAATCAAGTGCTTTTCATCATTCCACTTTTCCGGTTTCTGAAGATGAAGAAGCAATTCCGTTGTCAAATGCTGAAAAAATGATGAATGAAGCTGTTGTAGCAAGAATTGAAGAAATAGTAGAGAATGTTTATTCTCAGATAACAACTTCAGACGAGGAGTTACATAAGCTTAATTCGGGTATTGTTATTACTGGTGGTGCATCAGAACTAAACGGACTTGATGAACTCTTGAAAAAGAGAACCGGTTTGAATGTAAGAAAAGGAAATCCTGTTCAGAATATATTAAATCCGAACAATTTATCGATTGAAATGGGCGACTCTTTATCGATAGGTTTAATTCTGCTTGGTAAAGCAAACTGTTGTTCAGAGAAAATTGAACCGAAAGTTGTGGAAACGATTATAAATCCTGTACTCGGAGAAGAATTTGCAGAACCTGTAAAAAAAGAGCCTAAAGTTCACGAGCCCAAACCCCCAGTGGTTAAGAAAGCTAAGACACCTGGAAAGGTTTCTGAATTCTGGAAGAAAATTTTTATTGATGATGAAGATGTTTAATTATTAAAGAGCTTTTATATGGAAGAAGTATTAGAATTTGATTTTGTTAAAGCTCCAACAACCATCATCAAAGTTATCGGAGTAGGTGGCGGTGGTGGTAATGCTGTAACATATATGTTTAATAAGGGCATAAAGGATGTTTCTTTTATGCTTTGCAATACCGACAATCAGGCGATGATAAATTCTCCTGTTCCTGTCAAGATTCAACTGGGCAGAACAAAAACAGGAGGGCTTGGTGCAGGAAATAAACCTGTTGTTGCCAGAGATGCTGCCATGGAAAGCTACGAAGAAGTAAAGAAATCTCTGAGTGATGATACCAAGATGGTTTTTATTACAGCAGGTATGGGAGGTGGTACCGGAACAGGTGCGGCTCCGGTAATTGCAAAGATTGCTAAAGAGATGGATATCCTCACAGTTGGTATAGTAACTATACCATTTAAGTTTGAAGGAGATTTAAAAATTAATCAGGCAATTGACGGTGTAGAAGAAATGAGCAAAAATGTTGATGCATTAATTGTAATCAACAATGAATTGCTTGGCGAAATTTATCCCGACCTGACTTTCATGAACGGATTTAGCAAAGCTGATGATACTCTTACGACTGCAGCAAAAAGTATAGCTGAAATTATAACTGTTACAGGTTATATAAATCTGGACTTTGCTGATGTAAAAACAGTAATGAAAGATGGTGGTGTAGCTATTATGAGTACCGGTTTTGGTGAAGGTGAAAACCGTGTACTTAACTCAATGAATGCAGCTTTACAATCACCACTTTTAAATAATAATGATGTTTTCAGTGCGAAGAAAGTCTTGTTCAATATACTTTGTAGTCATACTAGTGAACTTATGATGAACGAGACTGATCAAATTAATGAATTTATGAGGAAGTTTAATCCTGAGATTGAAGTTATCTGGGGTGTGACTTTTGATGATACATTAGACAAGCAGGTAAAAGTTATTTTGCTTGCTACCGGATTTGATCTTGAAGATGTACCTCAGTATCATATCCGCAAAACTATATTAACTGAAGAAGAGCATCGCATTAACGAAGAGACCAGGATAAAAAGAGAAAAGTATAAAACTTTTTATTATCGTGAAAAGAATAATGCTCCTGTCAGAAAAAGAGGAATGTACACTCCTTATGTGATTAATGTAGATCAAATGGATAATGAGTCACTTATTAATATGCTTGACAACACTCCTGCATTCAAGAGGGATACTTCTTTTTGGAAAAATCTGCCTACCGATACTAACATAACAAATTAAAACCTATACAAAGTGAAACTTACAGAACAAATT
>CAZFUO010000143.1:0-6505 GCA_964522065.1 uncultured Bacteroidales bacterium
GTCTGGTAATTAGAGATATTGATCCAACTTATACATTAGGCGATCAGGCAGCCAGAAGACTTGAAATATTAAAAAAGCTTGAGAGTGATGGTGTGATTGATCAAAATAAGGAGCTTGAGATACCACCTATACCTTCAAAAATTGCAATAGTTTCATCACCTGCAGCTGCAGGTTTTCAGGATTTTCTGCATCAGATAGATAACAATGAGTACGGATTTAAAATTTACACAAATATATTTCCAGCTACAATGCAGGGCGAAACCGCTCCGCAATCTATTATCGATGCACTAGAAAATATTGATAATTCTGGTGTTGATTTTGATTTGATAGTCATTATAAGAGGAGGAGGAGCGAGTGCAGATCTTACCTGTTTTGATGACTATAATCTCTGCTATTATTGTACACAATACCCCAAGCCTATATTAACCGGATTAGGACACGAAAGAGATTTTTCTGTTTTAGACAGAGTTGCAAACACTTCAGTAAAAACGCCGACAGCGGCTGCAGAGTTTATACTTGGGCTGTTTCTTCAACAAGCTTTTATAATGGATGAGGCAATAAACCGATTGGTAAAATCTGCGATATCAGGTCTGGATAGTGCAAAATTAAAACTTCACACTTTCCCGGGTCGCTTATCTTCTCTTACCCAACAGAAACTCCGAAGTGAAATGGTTATTAATGAAAGATATTTTTCACTACTTAAAAGTCAGGGGAAAAATACTATTGTAAATAAAACACAGTATCTTGAACATTCTTTAAGCAGGCTAAAGTCAAGAATAGAGAATACTATGAAGGTCAGCAAATATAAAATAGAGATGTCAGAAAATCTGCTGAATCTGTACTCACCACAAAGGATGTTAGAAAGAGGTTTCGCAATGACTGTACTTAATGGAAAGATAATTAAATCTGTAAAAGAGTTAAATGAGGGTGATACTATAGAAACCAGATTGAAAGATGGTGTAATTGAAAGCAGTATAAACAAGTTAAAATGTCAGCCATGAATAAAAAAGAAATATCATACAATGAGGCTATGAGTGAGGTTGAAAAGATTTTAAAATCTTTAGAAACCGATAATCCTGATATAGATACCATGAGCGAAAATGTGAAAAAGGCGGTGGAGTTGTTGCAAATCTGCAAAAAGAAGCTCTATCAGACTGACGAAGAAATAAAAAAAGTATTTGATGATTTAAAACTTCAATAAGTTCTGTATGTCATTAAGCCTAAAAAAATATGTAGTAATAGTAGCTGGAGGTAAAGGCCTTAGAATGGGTTATGATTTGCCAAAGCAGTTTATTGAACTATGTGGAAAACCGGTTCTGATGAGAACAATTGAAGCTTTTTATGATTATGACAAGAGTATTTCAATAATTTTGGTTTTACCCGATTTGCATAAAGAATATTGGAAAGAACTCTGTGAAAAGTATAATTTTAAAATTTCGCATCAAATAGCTTCAGGTGGCGAGACCAGGTTTGATTCAGTAAAGAACGGACTTGCATTAACAGGCAAAGAGGGAATAGTCGCAATACACGATGGAGTGAGACCGCTTGTAAGTAAGAAAACAATTGATGAATGCTATACCGCCGCTGAAAAATATGGTGCGGCAATGCCTGTAACCGGAGTTATTGAAAGTGTGAGGTTGGTTAGCAATGATAATTCTCAAGCTGTTGACAGAGATAAATACCGACTTGTACAGACACCACAGGTTTTTGAGGTTGGTTTAATAAATAGTGCCTATGAAAAAGCACAGCATAAAGATTTTACAGATGACGCTACTGTTGCTGAGGCGTTTGGTCATAAAATAATTCTGATAAACGGGTGCAGGGAAAATATCAAAATCACAAATCCCCTTGATTTAGTAATTGCAGAAGCCATAATTGCTAAAAAAGATAAATAATATGCTTGATCTGTCTAAAAGAGAATTGAAGTTTATACCTGGTGTTGGCCCTGCAAGAGCAGAGTTGCTAAGCAAGGAATTAAATGTACTCAATCAGGAAGACCTTATCTATTATTTTCCATATAAATATATAGACAGATCTAAGTTTTACAAGATTTCTGAGCTTACTTCAGATGTATCTTATGTGCAATTAAGGGGCCGATTCTCAGAATTTGCTCTTACAGGTACTGGCAGAAGCAAAAGGATGACATCCTTTTTTTCAGACGGAACCGGCAAAATTGAGATAGTTTGGTTTAAGGGGCTAAAATATGTAGTAGAAAAATATCAACCCGGAACAGAGTATATTATATTCGGTAAACCATCAGTTTATGGCCATCAGCTCTCAATAGCTCATCCTGATATTGAGACTCCTGCTGAAAATGCGACGATAAGGGGCTACAAAATGCAACCTTTCTACAACACTACCGAGAAAATGAAATCGCACTACATCAATTCTAAAGTATTGCACTCTTTCATTTTAAAGATGATTGCCGGATTGCAGGAAGCTATACCTGAGACATTGCCCGAAAGTATTTTAAAAAAGCACAAGCTTATGCCTTTGCATGAAGCATTGATACAGATGCATATGCCGACAGATCAGGCAAAATTAAAACAGGCACGTTACAGACTTACATTTGAGGAATTGTTTTTCATACAGTTGCACATAGTAAGATATATGCGTTTCAGGGAAAAGAAGTATAAAGGATATCCATTTAAAACTATTGGCGAAAATTTCAACACTTTTTATCATAAATATCTTCCTTTTGAGTTGACTGATGCCCAAAAAAGAGTACTCAAAGAAATAAGGGCAGATATGGGTAGAGAAAGACAAATGAACAGACTTCTACAGGGAGATGTAGGAAGTGGTAAAACGCTTGTCGCTTTAATGTGTATGTTAATGGCTGCTGACAATGGATTTCAGGCAACTCTGATGGCTCCAACTGAGATACTTGCAAATCAGCATTATATAACTATAACAGGCCTTCTCAAAGATATGGACATAAAGGTTGCATTACTAACAGGTTCTACAAAAAAGAAAGAAAGAGTATTGCTGCATGAGGGACTTAGAAACGGAGAAATCAATTTTCTTATAGGAACTCATGCACTTATTGAAGATACTGTGCAATTTAAAAATCTGGGTTTGGTAGTTATTGACGAGCAGCATCGTTTTGGTGTAGAGCAAAGATCAAAGCTATGGCTTAAAAATGAAATGCCACCTCACGTATTGGTAATGACTGCTACGCCAATTCCCAGAACTCTGGCAATGACTGTATACGGAGATCTGGATGTTTCTGTTATTGATCAACTTCCACCGGGAAGAAAACCAATCAGAACTGAGCACCGTTATGATAACAAACGAGGCCCTCTGTATTCTTTTATAAAAGAACAGATAAAATCAGGACGCCAGATTTATATAGTTTTCCCATTGATAAAAGAATCTGAGAAATCTGATTACAAAAATCTTGAGGATGGATATAAGCATATTAAGGAGGTTTTTCCTGATATTCCGGTAGGGATGGTACACGGTAAGCTTAAGCCTTCAGAAAAAGATGAGGCCATGAATGATTTTGCTGTGGGTAAAACCAGGATTTTAGTAGCCACAACGGTTATAGAAGTCGGTGTGAATGTTCCAAATGCATCGGTCATGCTTATAGAAAGTGCTGAAAGATTTGGATTGTCTCAGCTACATCAGTTACGAGGAAGAGTGGGTAGAGGTGCAGACCAGTCATATTGCGTTTTGGTGACTTCATTTAAATTGTCAGAGGACAGTAGAAAAAGGTTGGAAATAATTACCGGTAGTAATGACGGTTTCGAAATTGCTGAAGCAGATTTAAAGCTCAGAGGTCCTGGCGATTTGGAAGGAACTCAGCAAAGTGGTATTCCATTTGATTTAAAAATTGCAAATTTGGGCAGAGACGTACAACTGTTGGAATATGTACGTAATCTTGCAATGTCGATAATAGAGAAAGATCCGGAACTTTCTATTAATGAGCATATAATGCTTAAGGCGCAACTTAATAAACTCTTTGCAAAAAAGATTAATTGGGGTATTATAAGTTGAGAGAAAAATGAAAAAAAATCTTAAAAGATACTTGCGGTTCGGATTAAAAAGTCTATATTTGAAGACTTGACAATAAAAACGGACGTAAATTATAAGAGGATGCATTTTAAAATTACCTTTTTTCTGATACTAATTCTCCAGATTTTTCCACTTGCAGCGCAGGACAGATATGCTGCAAATATATCATATGACAGAAGACACGCTGCTCTTGATTCGGTTATGATGCAGGAATTATTAGAAGACGAAGAAGAAGAAGGTGATATCTATGAAGGACTTTACGAGAAATGGAGTGATACAAAAGTTAATCCTTACGGTGTCGATTTAAAAACTCTCAAAGACAATTTTTCGATAGATATTTCTGAATATTATCCTCCATGCCTGGGATATGTTACATCAAATTTTGGTCCCAGAAGAAGACGTTTCCATAATGGTATTGACTTAAAAGTTCATGTTGGTGACACTATACGTGCATCTTTCAGTGGAAAAGTAAGAATCAGACAATATAACAGAGGTGGATACGGATATTATTTAGTTCTTCGTCATCATGACGGTCTGGAAACAATTTACGCACATTTGTCCAGATTTTTAGTTGCACCTAATCAGGAAATTAAAGCAGGAGATCCTATTGCACTTGGTGGAAATACCGGACGTTCTACAGGACCTCATCTTCATTTTGAAGTTCGTATTTTAGGAAATCCAATAAATCCTGCAAAAATGTTCAGTTTCACAGATTATATGCCATTAAACGCATCTTATAATGTGGTAAAAGATGAAACATTTGAAGAAAGATTAAGATATTCAGGAGTATATTCAGGAAAATCCAGTTCAAGTAAAGACTTTTCGGGTGTAAAATATTATACAGTCAGAAAAGGAGATGTTTTGGGTAAAATTGCATCAAGAAATGGTATATCATTATCAAAACTATGCAAGTTGAATAATATCAGAACTACTTCAACTCTCAAACCAGGACAACGTTTAAGATTGTCTTGATATTCAATTTGATTTTACTTACTTTTGTGCCTTAAAAAAATCGCAAAACTATTGCTTTATGGCTGATACAAGTGCGCAATTTGATGCTGTTGTTGCTCAGTGCAAATCTTTATTTTCAAGAAAACTACATGATTATGGTGCAGCATGGCGTATTATGAGGCCTGAGTCTGTAACAGATCAGATTTATATAAAAGCCAACAGAATAAGGAGTATCGAAATAAAGGGGATTTCAAAAGTAGACGAGGGTGTAAAGTCTGAATTTGCCGGAATTATAAATTACGGTATTATAGGATTACTACAACTAGAACTTGGATATACCGACAGAATAGATATTTCGCCCGAAGCAGCACTCGAACTCTACGAAAAAAAGATAGAATTAGCAAAAAGTCTTATGCTTGATAAAAATCATGATTATGATGAAGCCTGGAGAAGTATGCGGATCTCATCTTATACGGACTTAATTCTTATGAAGTTGCATCGAACTAAACAAATTGAGGATCATTCAGGTGAAACCCTGGCCTCAGAGGGTATTGATGCAAACTATCTCGATATGATAAATTATTCTGCGTTTGCTTTGATCAGATTGGAGTTCGATTAACTGTGATACAAAAGATTCTGAAATATTCTATGTTGGTGGCCCGTGTGATTCTTGGGTTAACCTTCGTGTTTTCAGGATTTGTCAAAGCAATAGACCCTATGGGCTCTGTTTACAAGTTGACAGAATATTTCAGCTCATTTGGTTGGGATGTATCTATAAATCTGACTCAACTACTATCTATTGCACAGTCTTCATTCGAATTTGCCTTAGGCATACTTTTACTTCTAAATATATGGCATCGATTTGTTATATGGGTCGTTTTTGCATTTATGCTGTTCATGGCCCCATTTACGCTATATATTTCAATTGCAAATCCAGTAAGTGATTGTGGCTGTTTTGGAGATGTACTACAAATTTCAAACTGGCAGACATTCTTTAAAAACTTAGTACTGCTTTTGTTTTCCGGTTTGCTGATTTTTGAAAAAAGCCAACAATACAAGATATTTGGTGAGAGATCAAGTCGTTGGACAGTATCATGGTCATTGATATTTTCTGCACTAATATCAGTTTATTCATTTATCTACCTTCCTGTTATTGATTTTGGTTTGTACAAACAAGGCAGTGATTTAAAGGTTCTTACAACTCTTCCTGAAGGTGCAGTCAGAGACTCATTCGAATACAGATTTTTATACCAGAAAGAGGGTATAATCAGCACCTTCAGTATGGATAGTGTTCCAGATGAATCTCAGGGCTGGGAATATGTAAAAAGAGAACAATTTTTAATAAAAGCTGGTGAGAAACCGCTAATTGAAGATTTTGTTTTTAACGATGCCGACAATAACAACGTTTCAGAAGAGATTATAGGTGACACTTCTTATGTGTTTCTGTTTATATCACCTAAGCTAGAAACCTCAGATATTGATTATATTGATAATGTAGGTATAGCATACAGATTTGCTGAAAAAAACGGTTATCGTTTTT
>CAZFUO010000144.1:0-2144 GCA_964522065.1 uncultured Bacteroidales bacterium
TATTCTGAACTTGAAAACTTCTCTAAAAGCAATTACTACCTGAAAGAAGGACTAAAATGGTCAATAAAGGCAAAAGCACATAAAGAAACCGGTAGCATCTACAACCTATTAGCTAACAACGCAAGCTACGATGGAGATAGAAAAGCTGCAATGCAGTATTATTTAAAATCTCTGGATGCATACAAAAAGATAAATAATATGCCTAAAATGGCTATGATCCAGATGAATATCGGAACAGAATACAGCCAGATAGGAGATTACAAAAAAGCAATGGAATGGGAGCTTAAATCTCTTGAAACAAAAGAAAAGTCGGGAGACAAAGAAAATCTTGGCTATTTCTATCAAAAAGTGGGTGAACTATTTAAAGACATAGACATTAAGAAGTGGGAAACTTATGTAAATAAAGCATATTCACTCAAAAACATCGAGGATGCTGTTAAGCCAAGAACACTAATAGCTATTTATAACGATTTAGCCGGAATTGCACATAAAAAGAGAAAGTACGAAATGTCATACGCATGGTATGATTCAATGTATCAACTATCAAAAGAATATGAATACGCATCAGGTATGTCAACTGCATTATCAAACAGAAGCCTGGTCTATCAGGAAGTAAAAAGATATGATGATGCATTAAAGGATATTCTGGAATCACTTAAGATATCAGAAAGTACAGGACGCAAATTTTCAATAATAACAGATAACATACATGCCGCAAGCATTCTTTTAGATCTTAACAAAACCACTGAGGCCAGCATTTATTGTGAAAAAGCACTCAAAACCGCAGCTAGCGAAGGTGGTTATTACGAGCTGGAAACAGACGCACACAGACTTCTGGCAAAAATAGAAGAGAAAAACAGCAATTGGCAAAAAGCATATTTTCATCTTAATAAATACAAAGAAGGTACCGACTCCATAAAAAACACAGAAGTACAAAAAACTCTGGAAGAGCTTGAAGCACGATATCAAAATGTTGAAAAAGAACAAAAAATAAAAATTCTCGACAGAGACAATCAAATTAAAAATCTCAAACTAACGCGTATAAGGTTACTTATTATTGCATTAATTATTTTAATTATAATTACCTCAATAGCTGTTTATCTCTTTGTTCGCAGAAGGCAATTAAAACACCAGCAATTACAATCGGAGTTAAAACAAAAATTACTAAGAGCTCAGATGAATCCTCATTTTACTTTTAATACATTAAATGCCATAAACCACTATATTCAAAACAAAGAAGTTTCCCAGGCTTCAGACTATCTTGCACAATACTCAAAACTGATGAGGCAAATACTTGAACATTCTGCAGTAGAGCAGATTTCAATAACTGACGAAATTAACTTTCTCAATAACTACCTTTCTTTGCAAAAGCTAAGATTTAACAACAGCTTTGAATTTAATATTATTACAAATATTGAAACATCAATACTGGAAGAAATAGAAATACCACCTATGATAACTCAGCCTTTTGTTGAGAACTCAATAGAACACGGCATAAGAGGTATGGCAAATGGAGGTAAAATATCTATACTATTTGAGACAGATAATTCAGATTTAATTGTATCAATAACTGATAATGGAAAAGGTATTCAAAATAACAAGCTGGATGTTAGTGATAAATCATTTGCCATGAAAATAACAAGGGAAAGACTCTATATTAAAAGTGGTGACACAAAGTCATTAGTTGTAGAAAGCCCTGTTAAAGAACTAAATTGTGGAACAAAGATAACGATAAGAATCCCCTGTAAATCTTAATAAGTATATATGAAAGTAGTTATAGTTGACGATGAGTTTTCAGCCAGGGAACAATCAGGAAATTTGCTAAGAGAACTTTTTCCTGAGATTACTATTTGCGGAGAAGCAGATAGTATAGATAGTGCTTACGAAGCCATACTAATTAAAAACCCTGATTTGGTTTTGCTCGACATTGACTTACCGGACGGAAATGCTTTCGACCTGCTAAAAAAAATACCACATATTAATTTTGGTGTCATATTTATTACAGCATTCGACCAGTACGCCCTGAAAGCTATTAAGTTTTCTGCACTTGACTATTTACTAAAGCCATATACTTCAGGTGAATTTGCAGACGCAATCAGAAAAGCCCTTTTGAAAAAACAACAAAGTGAAATTCAGACACAGTT
>CAZFUO010000144.1:2244-6376 GCA_964522065.1 uncultured Bacteroidales bacterium
TCTTTGGGCATGAGCGACAAGAGCAAAGTCCCGGTAGCGACAAGATATAAGGAAAGAGTACTAAGAAAACTCGACCATCTTTAAAGTAGTATAAAAGCGAATCCTCACAAAAACCACGCGCATGTTAATTATTGACATGCGCTTTTTTATTTATACAAAATCCTCTTATTCTACTGATATACTTTTGCTTTTAAACTAATACACAAAAATGAATAAAAAGGAAAATTCCGGGCTAATCAGAATAAATGAGGAAGACTATATAAACCCTGCATTTATAAGGAAATACAACTTTGCTGAAAATGAACTGGAACTGATAGATGGAAAAACTCTAAAAGTCAGCAAGGAATATTCGGACGAAATACTCAATTATTTTAAGAATTATATGTAAAACAATCAAATAAAACCAACTATGAAAACAATCCGCAAAATCACAACCCTTATCCTGATTATGATGGCCTTTACAGCCAATGCACAATTAAACCTGGGCAAAATACTTGATAACAGCAAGAAAAAAGCCGAAAACAATATTAAAAACCGAATCGAGAGAAAAATTGACAACGCAGTAAACAAAACACTTGACAAGATTGAGGACTCAGCAGAAGATGCAGTAAAGGGCAAAGATGATAAAGAAGTAGTTGAAGAAACTGAAGAAACCGCAAAAATCAAAAAAACTTCAGCTACAAAAAAATCAAAGACAGAGTCTCAAACTGCCACTACCGAAGTTGAGGTTGCAGAGACAAACAACTCACCTGTTTTGACCTGGAACAAATATGACTTTACACCGGGCACCGAACTTATTTTTGAAGAAGACTTTAAAAATGAACAAAACGGAGAGTTTCCATCTCGTTGGGATATGACATCAGGCAATATTGAAATCGTAAAATTTGGAGAAGAAAATGCTGTTTGCTTTTTAAAAACAAACGCAAATGTACCTGATGCAATTTTACCATTGCTTGATATCAGAAAAGAAGACTATCTGCCTGAAGAGTTTACAGTTGAGTTTGACTGCTATTTCTACGATAAACACACAGACAATCGTACATATTACTTGTTTTTGTACGATAAGAAAAATCAAAGAAATATTATGTCTTCAAGCAAGCCGGTCAGAGTTTCATTCAATCGTGTAGAATATGATGGTATAGGTAATGAATACCCGGGTCAAGAATTGTTAAAGCCCATTCCCGGTTGGAGACATGTCTCAATTTCATTCAATAAGCGTGCACTTAAGGGCTATCTTGACGATACAAGGCTCTTGAATATTCCAAATTGCGAGTTTAATCCAACAGGAATAATGTTGACAGCTCATAACACTGGGGGTACTGCAAAACCTCTTATAAAAAATGTAAGAATTGCAAAAGGAGCGGTTCCGTTGTATGATAAATTTTTAGTTAACGGAAAATTTGTAACAAACGGAATAAAGTTTGACGTAAACAAAGCCACTTTAAAAGCAGAAAGTATGGGTGTTATAAATTATGTCGTAAAAATGATGACAGACCATCCGGAATTGAAATTTTCAGTAGAAGGGCATACAGATAGCGATGGAGAAGAAGTATTTAACAAAAAGCTTTCAGAGTCAAGGGCTAATGCAGTGGTAGATGTTATGAAAAAACTTGGTATTGATGCCAACAGACTTACTGCCAAAGGACATGGTGAAAGTAAACCTTTGTCAACTAATGATACTCCTGAGGGTAAAGCTCAAAACAGAAGAGTTGAATTTGTAAAATTTTGATAATCAAAAATATGAAAAACTATTTTAAAATACTTCATCTGTGTCTGTTTTTAGCATTTTCAATTCCATCATTTTGTCAGATTGATCCTGTAATCACATCAATTGATGACTTATATAACAAGATAGATGAGAATATTCAAAATGCAAATACAGCTCTTACAAGTGATTGTGATCCGTTTGGTTTTCAGATAACGGTTAAGGTTGTTGCAAAAGAAAACAATGCCTTTGTAAATATACTAAATCCGGCAGCAATTGAAAGTAGTGTTCAAAGTATGCTTTCTGATCATAATTTTTCACGTTTTGATATGGAAAAGGGCGTGAAGAAATTCGTCAAAGATGGATATATTTATATAGGTTTTGGTTTGACTCCGTTAAATGCATCTAATGAGTCATTTGCAGTTTATTATAACTCTTATACGTATAAGCAGAAAATTGATAATGACACCAGAACTTATGTTGTATATGTTGGTGCTCAGTTTCTGGTTACTACTCCTGAAAATGGCAGTATTGCAGGAAATGTTTATATCATTAACAGGGATAATAAAATTTCATTATTAGCAGACAGACCATTAATGTCGCTTACCAATGAGAAAAAGATTGCTTACAGAAGGCTTGGGCCGGGAAGTGAGCAGGTAAATTCGGGAGAACCGGAAAATATTAAGTGGTTTCCATTTTTACAGAATCAATCAAACTTTATGATAACATCTTTAAGACCCGGTCATTACTTTCCCTGGGTAAAGATTAATAACTGTATTCAGAAATTTGACAATCCCGAAGACAACACCCATGAAGAGGTCGTTATTAAGACAGAAGGTGAATTTAAATGGGACAATCCTACAAAAGGGCAAAAACTTGTCAGACCAGATAACATTAACGGTTCCAAAGAAGAAGATATAAAAATCTATACAACATTTAGTGAGAAAAACACTATAGAAGGTTATTTACTTACCGAAGGCCAGGTGGCAGGGAAATGGCGTGATGAAAATCTATTTAAAAGAGAAGAGCTACAGGTATTGAAAACCGCAGTAAAAATTTTCATTGAACCATATGGCTGGAAAAGTAACAGTCCGAGATTTCCTGATGAAGTAATGACAGTTGATGGTTACTACAAGTTTGAAGACATACCAAGTGGAGTGTATCTGGTTTATCAGGAAAATAAAAAGCAGGCCGGAAAAATAGTTGAAGTATGTAATTGTGACGAAAAGGGCAAACCAAAACAAGGAAACATGCTTTACCAACAAAATATAGGCGCTGAAGGTTATAAAATCGAGCTTGAATATAAACACTTTGACAGTGAAATACTTGAAATAAAAGCAAAATGGAACAACGTTGTTTTTGCATTTGGTGATGACAAAACAGTACCACAAAAGTATAGCATATTTAAGGAACCAAATAAAGACTCGCTCGATAATCCGCTGGATATATACAATAAGATTTTACAGCCTCCATTTGTAATTATTGACGAACCATATTACAATGTTGCAGGAGATAGCTACAGGCATTGTACAGATATATTCAGAATGAAAAAGACCTCCCCGGATGAGTTTTCATTCTCTAAATCTGGTGAAATGCTTTCAAATTTCAGAGCAGAGCCCGATTTTGATGAAGATGGTTTGTACAGTGATTTTGAAGCGGTTGAATACAAAAAGGACGTAGTTCTGCCAATGGGAGAAACTGTTAAGAAGGGTGTTTATTTCAACTGGGGTTTTAGTTTTAAACTTTACGCACCTGAGGGAGATGAAGGCCCATTGCTATCTGTTGAATGTAGTGAATTGTTTGACTGGGCTTTAAAAAGTGCAGAAGGCTTATCAAATCCCGAAGCCCTATTTGGATCAGGTCTCCTTGACGCATCAGTCCCGGCAGATGTTGTAGAAAAGATAAAAAAAGGAGAAGACTTTTCATTTTCAAAAAAAGGCAAAAGTGCAGAATACACGATAAAAGGTTATTACGATAAATAAATTAAAAATTACAGAGTTAAGTATGTAATGTCTGTATTATCTTTGTTATCGGAAAAAACCATTTTGATAAGTGAAGAAAAAGAAAAAAACCAAGTCAGGAATTACTCTCGATGACTTTATAAAAGCTATAAAAATAGGGAACCGCGAAGCTGAAAAAGAGCTGCGCGGTCCTGGTTTTCATTCTTCTAGCAAGGTGTATACTTCCAAAAAATCATATACCCGTAAGCCTAAACATAAAAAGGGCGACTATCAGGACTAACCCTCAAATTAGTCCCGATTATATTTCTTATTGCTGCTCTACAGAGTCTTTTGCCGTATTTTCAATTTCCTTTTCTTTACCCAGATAATCTGGCAAATTCATACCTGCCTGATTGAAAAGATCGTTTAGAGGTGGTATAGATTTCATCAATCCGGACAGAAAGTTTGCGGTTGATGTTTGGCCATC
>CAZFUO010000145.1:0-1493 GCA_964522065.1 uncultured Bacteroidales bacterium
AAATCTATAAATAATGAAAAAACGAATTAAAATTGAGGAGATGAGTTTATGCACCTGTATATTTCAATTGAATTATATACCACAAAAACAGAGTGATTAGTGATTAGTGTTTAGTTATTAGTGATTAGTTGTTAGTTACATATCTGAGCATGATTCAACAATTAAAAACTAAAAACTAATCACTAAAAACTTTTTCCATAATTACACTATTATCGATAAAAAAGTGTAATATTGCACTTGTGAAGTTTTATTGATTATGGGGAAGTATGATTAAGCAAGGGAAAAGAAAAAAGTATCTTGATAAGGCGATGGAGGTGTTCAGATATGATGGTCTGAGGTTGTCGCTTGATGAGTTGGCAGATAAAATGGGTATAACCAAGAAGACTCTTTATAATCATTTCGAGTCGAAAGATTTGATGTTGTGCGAGTGTGTACAGTCTTTGATGTCTGATATGAGAGATGATATTCATAAGATTTTTATGCAGAAAAAAGATACTGAGGCTTGTCTTGTTGATGCTTTTGAGGAGGTTGATAAGATTTTTGCCAGGCTTAGTCCTATTTTCTTTTATGATATGAAAAAAATGTACCCGCAGTTTTCTGGGCCTGAGCATTCGGTGGGTTTTGGTTTTTTTTATGAGGAGGTGCTTGGGAATATTAAGAAGGGTATGAGTGAAGGGGTTTACAGAAAAGATCTTGACCCTGAGTTTATAAGTGATTATATTACCTATACTACCTTTTCGTATTATTTCAATAAGCTCATTACAGGTAGTAATGTCGTTGTGAAAGACTTTTTTAAAAATAGTATTGTATTTCATCTCAGATCTTTAAAAACTTAAGCTAATGAAACCTATTAAATTAATACTGTTTAGCATATGCTTGTCGGCATTCACTATGGCCGGTGCACAGCAGGTCTGCGATTTGCAGACTTGTCTTAAGGATGCCCTGCAAAACAACTATAACCTGAAAAAATCAAGATTTGACAGGGAGAAAAGTGAGGAGGCTGCCAAAGAGATTTTAGGGGCTTTGTTACCGCAAATAAATGGTAGTGCCAACCTGACCGGTAATATACAAAAGTCGAAATTTATAATGCCAAATTTTATTAATGAATTTCTACCGCCCAATATGCAAGATCCTAATGCTTCGAAGTATATGCAGATAGAAATGGGGACAAATTACTCTGCCGGTATAGGAGTTTCGTTGACGCAGCAGATACTTAACATGTCGCTGTTTAATGCCGTAGATATTGCTTCAATTGCAAAAAATATGGCTGCGCTTGGTGTAGAGTCAAAAGAGGAAGATGTTATATCTCAGACTGCCGGTATTTTCTATTCAATACAGGTAACTCAATATGCAGTCAGTCAGTTTGATAAGAGTATAGATCTGATAAATAAGATGGTTACTGCAATGGAGGCCAGTTATGCCAGCGGGATAGTCAGGAAAGTTGATGCAGACAGAATTAAAGTCACAAAAATCAATCTTGAAACTCAAAGAAA
>CAZFUO010000145.1:1503-6347 GCA_964522065.1 uncultured Bacteroidales bacterium
ATGCTATAAAAAATGCGGTCGAAGTACAAAAAAATCTACTGAAATTGCAAATGGGTTCAGATATGAACAGACCTCTGGATGTTACTCCTATTGATTTATCATTTTTTGAGAACAAGACTTTAAATACAGAATTTTTTCAATTTGACCTCAGCCGGCAAACTCCCTATAAGTTGATGGTGCAACAAAAAAACATTGGAGACCTGCAGAAGAAATCTGCGCTTTACGAGTCGATGCCGGTGTTGGTTTTAAATGTTAACTACAATTACAATGGGGTTAGCGATCAGTTTTTCAGAGGCGAAACCAATTATTGGTACCCAAACTCGATGGCTGTGCTTAGTCTGAAGCTACCAATTTTCGGAGGGCTGTCAAGAAGTTCAAAATTAAAGCAAGCCGCATTAGAACAGTCTAAAATACAACAAGATATATCTGCACTTGAAAGTTCACTGAGCATGGCCTATTTGAATGCGTCAATGAAACTTGAAGATAGCAGAAAGACCATAGAGTCTCAAAAGGAAAATATGGCTTTGGCGCAAGAGGTATTTAATGTTACTGAAATTAATTACAATCAGGGACTGTCTTCAATGTCTGATGTGCTAAATGCAAACACCTCACTTATACAAGCTCAGGTAAATTATGCCGATGCACTTAATAACTTTATGAAGGCATATATCGAATTGAGAAAAACAAACGGAACTATTCGCGAACTTTTACAAAACCAATAAATATTATGAAACGCCTGTTAACCATAGTAATCGTAGTTGCTGTAATTGCAGCAATGGTAGTTATATTGCTCCTCAATAAAAAAGCCTCAAATGCCGGAACAGAATTGGCGGCACAAATATCGACCGCGGTTTCGGTGAAAATTGAAGCAGTAAAAGATACATCATACAATATGGTAGTTACTTCAAATGGCTCTCTCGAACCTATGCTCGAATTGGCTTTTGTATCTGATGTGGCAGGAAGGGTTGTTAAAGTTGTGGCTGATGAAGGTACGAAGGTTAGTAAGGGTACTGTGCTATTGCAGGTAGATGATGAAATGTTGAGGGCTGACTTTCAGGCCAGTGAGGCTGCGTGGAAAGCTTTGAAAACCGATTACGAAAGGTTTACTAATGTAAGCGAAAAAGGTGGGGTAAGTACACAGCAACTTGATAATGTAAGAACGCAACTGACTGCTGCAGAAAGCCGAATGATTTCATCGCGAAGAAGGTTGTCTGATGCCACTGTAAAGTCACCGGTTGCGGGGGTGGTAAATAAGAGATATGTAGAAGTTGGTGCGTATTTAAATCCGGGCTCAAGACTATTTGATATAATAGATGATTCAGCTTTGAAATTATGGGTAAATGTTACCGAAAGGCAGGTGTTGCAACTGTCTAAAAATATGGTGGTTAAAGTTGCTTCTAATGCTTTTCCGGGCGAAACTTTTACCGGTAAGATATCATTTATTGGTGCCAGAGCAGACAAAGCAATTAATTATCCGGTTGAAGTTACGATTGACTCTAAAAACAAAAGGCAGTTGCTGGCGGGTATGTTTGTAGAGGCTACTTTTGATATACCTTCTGCAAAAAGCGGAATTATAATACCTCGTAATGCTATAATGGGTAGTGTTAAGTCTGCCAATGTTTTTGTTGTAAATAACGGAACCGCTCATAAACAGCCGGTTACACTTGGTATGGCAATAGGCAAAAATGTGGAGGTGCTAAGTGGACTTGCTGCCGGTGACAGTATAATAACAGCCGGTATAATTAATGTATCTGAAGGAAGTAAAGTAAATAACGTGCAAAAATGAAAATATCAGAATTGTCGATAAAGCGGCCTATTTATGTAATAGTGCTGTTTATAGTTCTTTCTGTGTTAGGGTATTTGAGTTACAGAAGCCTGAGTGCTGAGTTGATGCCCAAATTTACTCCCCCCATGATAAGTGTACAGATAGTTTATCCCGGGGCATCTCCGGTAGAGGTGGAAAACTCGCTGACCAGAAAGGTTGAAGATGCACTTTCGGGTATGGAGGGTATAGATAAAATTCAATCCTGGTCTTTTGAAGGCATGTCAATGTTTTTTGTGTCATTTACCTACGGAACCGATATTGACAGGTCGATTACCCTGGCACAAAATACTCTCAGTTCTAAACTTATGGAGCTGCCACGTGAAATACTTTCGCCTACTATTTCTAAAGTTACAGTTGACGACAAGCCCATTATTTCTTTATCGGCAACATCAAACATGGAGGCTACGGCCTTTTATGATATGATGGATAAAAGAATATTGCCAGAGTTGTCAGGTATAAAAGGTACTGCGCGTTTATCGATGATAGGAGGGATTTCTCGTGAAATTCAGGTGAATCTTGATGTGCAACGTATGAAAGCTTATGGCATATCGCCAATACAAATACAAGGAGTGCTAAGGTCGTCAAATCTTGATTTCCCAACCGGAAACCTGAGAAGTCCTGAGTCTAATACATCGGTAAGGCTATCGGGTAAATTTAAAAACATTGACGAAATAAGTAATCTGGTGCTTATGACTACACCCACCGGAAACCAGATAAGACTAAAAGATGTTGCCGAAGTCACAGATGCTATTAAAGATCCGGCCAAACTGGCCAGAGTTGACGGCAAAGATGCTATACTTATAAATATCTTGAAGCAGTCAGATGCAAATGCAATAAAAGTAAGCGATGCTGTCAGAAAGACAATAGATCAACTTGAGTCTGAATACTCTGATATAGGCCTGAAGCTTACCATAGCTCAGGATTCTACAGATTTTACCAGAGATTCTATCTCATCTGTTTTGTTTGACTTGCTGCTTGCCATACTTTTTGTGTCTGTAGTTATACTATTGTTCCTGCATAACTTTAGGAGTGCGATTATTGTTATGATTGTGGTTCCGGTTTCGCTGGTGGCTACATTTACCGGTATGTATTTGTTTGATTTTACTCTAAATCTGATGTCTCTGCTGGGACTCTCTCTGGTAATTGGTGTGTTGGTAGATGATGCCATTGTGGTAATTGAAAATGTTTACCGGCATATCGAGATGGGTAAAAACAGGGTGAAAGCCACATACGATGCCATTAGAGAGATAGGCTTTACCGTGGTTTCAGTTACAATTGTACTTGTTGTTGTATTTTTGCCAATAGCTCTCACAAATACTCTGGTGTCTGATATTTTGAGACAATTTGCCGGAGTTGTGGTAATATCTACACTCTTAAGCCTTCTGGCTGCGCTGACTTTAGTGCCTATGCTAACTTCCCGTTTCGGAAATCTGGAAATACTAAGCGGTAAAAACATCTTTCAGAAATTTCTCATAAAATTTGAAAGTGCTATCGATGCTTTCAGTAAGTGGATAGCAGGCTTGTTGGAATGGTCACTAAGCCATAAGCGATGGGTAGGACTTGTTGTCATAGTGGTTTCGGTATCGGTATTGAGCTTGTTTCCATTAGGATTTATAGGTTTTGAATTTTTACCTGAAGTTGACAGGGGAGAGTTTATAGTACAACTTGAAATGCCTAAAGATATTTCTATAGAAGAGTCTAACGCTCTGGTTCGTAAGGCAGAAGACTGGTTCAGGACGAAACCTGAAGTTGCCGGTGTCGTCACCATGGTCGGATTAACCAGTGATAATACCCAAAGCACGCAGGGAACACCTTACCTGGCTGAACTTAACGTAAAACTGGTTCCCGCCAACCAGCGAAAATTAGCCACAAAGCTTTACATTTCAAAAATAAAGAAACCGCTAACTGATTATCTTATTGATGCTAAGGTTCAGATATTCAGTGTCAGTCTGACTGGGCAGGCAAACAAAGCTGCTGTAGAATACGTGATATCGGGAAATAATACAGATTCTGTTATGGCTTTTGCAGAACAGGCACTTGATGAATTGCGTTCGATACCGGGTACTTTGCAACAAAGTTTGTCTGTCGAAAACGGTTTGCCTGAAATTACAGTATCGGTTGACAGAGATAAAATGTCGGCATTGGGGCTTAGTCTTGACAATGTAGGGCTCACTATGCAACTTAATTTTCAAGGTAACAGTAGTTTGAAATATTCGGAAGGTAACTATGAGTACGACATAAACATCAGAGCTGACAAGGCATTTCGTCAGCAAGCTGACGATGTAAGCAATTTGATGTTTGTTAATAACAGGGGCGAAAGTGTCAGGCTGGCTCAGTTTGCTGATATTTTACCCGGAACAGGCCCAAACAAGCTGGAACGTTACAACAGAAACAGTTCTGTTACAATACGTACTCAGGTATTGGGTGTTACATCAGGAACGGTTTCTGACCAGTTTCTTGAAAAAATTGGAAAATTGCACAAGCCGCAAAGTATTAAAGTCGAACCCACGGGTGATGTGCAGTCAATGGCAGATTCGATGAGTGTATTGACAAGCGCACTTTTACTATCGCTTTTATTGATATATCTGGCAATGGTAATACTTTACAATAACTGGACAGATCCTTTTGTTGTAATGTTTTCAATTCCGCTATCGATAATAGGAGCATTTCTGGCACTAGCACTGACAAATACGGCAATGAGTATTTATGGTATGCTTGGACTTGTAATGTTGATAGGTCTGGTAGCCAAAAATGCAATTTTGTTGGTTGACTTTGCAAACGATGCAATAAAAGAGGGCAGGAGTATGGATGAAGCCCTTATTCAGGCAGTGAAAATAAGAACCCGCCCTATACTTATGACAGCACTTTCTACTATAATCGGTATGCTTCCTGTTGCATTGTCAACAGGTTCTGGAGCCGAACTGCGTAATGGCCTTGCCTGGGTAATTATTGGCGGAATGGCATTATCAACATTCCTGACCCTTATTGTTGTACCAGTGGTATATAAAATAATGCATTT
>CAZFUO010000146.1:0-178 GCA_964522065.1 uncultured Bacteroidales bacterium
TGAATTTTCAGTACTTTTTGTAAGACTGTCGTCAACCAGTTCGAAACCCTGCAAAACGTCTGAAGACACATTTAGAGCCAACATACACAGTAAAAGTATGTACATAAGGCCAATGAGTCGTTGACGCGGGGTTTCGGGAGCGTTGCTTGCAGGCATATCGTTGTTCTTTGTACGTTAA
>CAZFUO010000146.1:188-6319 GCA_964522065.1 uncultured Bacteroidales bacterium
TCAGCATTGTTTTGATCATCAGCAGGCTTTGACATATTTCCCTGAGCGAAACCGGCGAAACCAGGAGCAGGTATCATTGCCTGAAGCATTCTTGAGTATACCTGATTTAAATTTGCAAGGTTTTCTGCCATCTTTTCGGTTTCTGTGCGGAAGCGTTCACTTCCATCCATAGAACCTTCGTACATGTCTCTTATGTGTAGCAGGCCTTTGTTTACTCTGTCGATAGTGTCTATTTGAGAGCTTATACTCTTCAATTGAATTTCATAAATAGTATTAAGTCCGTAAAGATTTTTATTGAGTACACCCATTTGTTCGACATATCCTTTTGAATTTTCTGATATGTCTGTAGAGTTTTCTGTAATATTGCGATATGAGTCTAACAATACGTTTGAGACATCAGCAAGAGATGATGTAGCAGAACTAAATCTGTCAAGATTTCCTGACATCTGAGATAATTGATTCAGATATTTTTCTGTTACCAAAGTTATATCAGCCATGTTGTTTAACTGATTTACAGCTTCGCCCATGCGTTTAATACTATCTGTAAGTGTTTGAGATTCTTCCTCAGTTAATTTTAACTCCTGCGGCAAACCATAACTGCTCATGGCTTGTTCTGTTGTAACATTTACAAATGGATTTCTTTGACTCTGACCAGTTTGTGTAACATTTTGTTGAACATTCGGAGTTTGAACGTTCTGACCGTTTTGTCCGTTTATAATTACAGAACCTACAATACCATTTCCTGAAGAAGAAAAGTCAGGTCTGTCTTCTTCTTTATGAGACATTAAGATAGGGAAAACTTCTTCCCATCTGTAATTTCTGAATGGTGGTTCAAAAGCAGAAAGTGCAAAGATGAAAACTTCTGTACCCAATCCTATTGCTAATGCTATATTTGCTCCGTCAAGGTGCAATAGTTTGAACATTGTACCAAGTATTGCTAGTGAGGCTCCAAAACCATAGAAGAAATTAAATATAGTTTTACCTCGGTAACTTCCCAGAAAATGGGAAATCTTTGTACGCAGGTTTTTCTTTTCAAACATATAGATATTATTTTAAATCAATTTTTATTTTCTGTTTCTGGTCTCTCCAATCTGACTTCTGACACAACGAAATCCAACAAACGAACGGCTTTCATTTGTGTACTCATAAGTACGGGTGTTTACTTCAATAAAGCGGGCAGCGTCTTTCCACGATCCACCTCTTACTACCTTTCTTTTATTAATGTAAAAATCTGTGTTTGCTTTGTTTTTGTGTAAACTTGGATTAAGTTCATTCATATCTTCATAACCAGATTCACTCCAGTTGGTTGAAGTCCACTCTGCAACATTTCCAGCCATATCATATAGTCCGTATTCATTTGCCGGGTAAGAAGCCACTTTTGAAGTTATGATGTTACCGTCATCGGTAAATCCACCCTTTGAAGGTTTGAAATTTGCATAAAAACAGCCTTTCTCTGTAGTTGCATTATTTGATTTCCAGGGGAATCTGCCTGCTTTTTGCTTGCCTCTTGCAGCAAGTTCCCATTCAGCCTCTGTAGGTAATCTGTACTCCATTGCCTTTTGTCCTTTTGCCATAAGTACAGAGTTCAGATAGTTTGTACGCCAATGACAAAAAGCTTTGGCCTGTTCGTATGAAACACCGACAACAGGGTGTGCATTGTAAGCTGGATGTGAAAAATAGTTATGCATGTATGGTTCATTATAACTATTCTCGAAATCATTTACCCAACATGTTGTATCAGGGTAGATTGCTATAATATATGTATTAAGGAAGTCAAATCTTGAAGTTAATGGCCTTGTAACAGATGTATTGACAACTTTTCCATCTTCTGTGATGTAAGCTGTATCTTTTGTAATCATTACAGGTGCTGACTGGGTTGCTGTAGCATCTGTATTGCGGTTCCTTTTTGAAATATTTAAATTGTTTTCTCTTTTTGCCTCTGCTTCAAAATCAAACCATTCGTATTTGTACAATATCAGGTCTACATTTGTTTTGTAACCTCCCAAAACCTCATCTTCTTTTAAGAAATATTTGAGAGCTGTTAATTCTTCTTCTGTAGCGTTTCTGGCAGACGGTAAAGGTATTCGCCAGTTAATTAGTGGCTTTATCGGATTTCCTTCTTTATCTTCGGTAATTACATACTCTTCATTTCCGCCAAATGCAGGATCAGCCATTTTTTCTCTAATAATAGAATCGCATACCCATTTTATAAATTGCTTGTACTGACCATTGGTCACTTCTTTTTGATCTATCCAGAAAGAACCAACAGA
Source organism: uncultured Bacteroidales bacterium (assembly GCA_964522065.1). Taxonomy (GTDB): domain Bacteria; phylum Bacteroidota; class Bacteroidia; order Bacteroidales; family UBA1402; genus UBA8389. Next base: position 2,459 of record CAZFUO010000146.1, read on the forward strand.
TACATTTTTAGATGGTGTATTTATACCAAAAACGCTGTCAGTAAAAGCCTGACCCAATTCAAATGCGTTTTGTTTAATCAGAACCATGCCGTAAGGATTAGGCTCATTCCATGGTTTGCTTTCCACACCAATAAGTTCTCCGTTGTCAAAAGACGCACATGAACTTAGTAAAATTACTATCAAACCTGTTAAAATGCAGTTTCTCATCTTTTTATAATATTCGTACACTTTTCTGTTTTTTACTGGTTGTTGCAGTGTCAATTTTCTTTACATATCCTACAAAGATTTCATGACTGCCACCTGAAACTGTAGATAAAGACCTTGTTGAAATGTCATATGAATAACCTATGGTTAATCCTTGTTCTAATTTCATCCCTGCTGACACTATCATCGCATCTCCCGGTCTCCAACCCAGTGTTCCCCAAAACTTTTCTTTATACCATAATCTGAGAGAAATGTCTGTTTGCAATACATTTAAATCAGACTTAAGTAAAAAAGAAGGTTGCAAGGTGTATAACGGATTGGTTGTGACAATATTGTATCCGCCTGTTAAATAAAAAGTCCTTGAGGCATAAGTTTTATATCTGGTTGTATCAGAGATATCATCTCCGGCTTTTAGTTTTAGCCTTGTTTCAAGTAAGTGAGATGCAGAAAATCCTGCATGTAAATTGTTTTTTCTTATCCAAATGCCTGCACTGAAATCAGGTATTAAAGCTTCAAGGTTTCCTGTAGGTATTGAAATATCAGATCCGTTGTGATAATCACTGGTTGGTATATGAATACCTGAAGCATCAAAGTTTTGTTGTAGCAATCCACCCTGAAATCCAAGGCTTAAGGTTGATCCCCAAATCTCTTTTTTCCATGAATATTGTGCCTGAAGTAGTTGATTGTCAAACAAGCCTATAGATTCTTTCATTATCAAAAGTCCGAAACCATGTTTTTTGTTGTTTATAACTTTTGGCATTGATGCATGCAAAAGGAATGTAGAGGGAGCATTGTCAAATTTAACCCATTGTTGTCTTGAGCTAACTGCAACATTCAAATCGCTACCCTCACAAATACCGGCAGGGTTAAAATAACCGGGCAGCAACATATACTGACTTAACTGTGCGTCAAACTGAGCTTCACTCTTTTGAGCGAAGGAAATTACAAAAATAGCTGTAGTTAATATAAGTAGTTTTTCTTTAAAGCAATTCATAAATGTTAATGCCTGAAATTATATAACAGATAAATTCATGAATAATTGTGTTCAGGCACCAATAAAAACAAAGAAAGCTCCTCTAAAATAAAATTTAGAGAAGCTCCTTTTTGCAGTAACTGTTAGATCTTTAGTATTCTTCTTCATTGAAGAAGAAATCTTCCTGACTGGGATAGTCTGGCCAGATGTCCTCAATGCTTTCATAAATATCACCTTCATCTTCAATTTCCTGAAGATTTTCAATTACTTCCAGAGGTGATCCGGATCGCATGGCATAATCAATCAACTCGTCTTTAGTTGCGGGCCATGGCGCGTCTTCCAGTTTTGATGCCAATTCCAACGTCCAATACATGTCAGGCTAGTGTTAAGTTATTATTATTGTCTTTGATTTATTTTCTGATTTTGATTTTGTCGCAAAAATAAAGTATTATATCGAAAAAGCAAGAGTTAATAACTCTTATTTTGCGTTGTCCCAGAAAATTTCATTTCCATTTGTCAGACAAGACTTTCTACCTAATACAAAAAGGTAATCAGAGAGTCTGTTTAGTAATATCAAAATGCTTTTTTCTACTGGTATATTTTTGGATAATCTTATCACATTTCTTTCTGTTCTTCTGCAAACCGTTCTGCAAATATGACATAAGGCAGCAGCTTTATTTCCACCAGGTAAAACAAATCTATCAAGTGGGGGCAAATTGGCAGTAATACTATCTATTTCTGACTCGATTGCGTCGAGCATTGTTTGTTTTACCGGTATTGAAATCTTTGGAGATGTAACACTGGTATCTGTAGCTAATGATGAACCCACATTAAAGAGTACATGTTGTAAGTTTCTAATAAAATCAGCATCATTTTCTTCGATGTTCTCTTCTATTAGTAAGCCTAAAAAAGAATTTAATTCATCTACGCTGCCATATGCATCAAGCCTGATATCGTCTTTGCTTACCCTGGTTCCGCCAATTAGTCCTGTTGTACCGTCATCTCCGGTTTTTGTATATATCTTCATTTTTGCAGAATTTTAATTATAAATAATACTCACGCTTTTCAAGATCTTTTCTGAAAAAAATCAAACCGAATCCTGAGAATTTCATAACAGCACTAACTTCTTTGTTCTTTTGACATTCTACCCAAAAATCTTTCATCTGTTTTTTGCTGTATATATTTTTTATGACAAAGACCGTGCCACTATGAGCATTATCTAAGAAAAACCTGAAATCATTTGTAAGTATTTCTGATTTCTCATCAATGTCAATAATTATCAATTCGTTTTTATTATTTTCTACTCTTATATTTCTATAGTAATCAGTTATTCCTGCATTCAAAACATCAAAACTGCATACTTGTTCATCAGAAAATATTTTTTTTGCATAATATTTTATACTCTCAATATCACTTATTAAATGTGTTCTGGCATTTTTGTAGGCTTTACTGCAATAAAGCAATGCTAACGGATTTCCATTACCAAGATAAAATATTTCTTCGGGTCTGAGATAATTGGTGAGTCTGAAAAGAATTTCAAAAAAATATTTGTCTTTTTTATTTGGTTCATAATTATTATTCAGATTGTTAAAGCTATAAAATGGCCACAGTTTTCCTGTCAGTTCAGTACTTAAATTATATAAAAATGGAGAATGTATTCCTACAAACTTTCCTTTTTTAGTTCTTATAAAATGTATTATTACCGATAAGTACTGTTCTGGCAGGTTCATTTTTTTTATTTCAAATATATGTTTTTTTTACTACTTTTAGCCTTTCAGTATTTTTCTTAAATGATTAATAACTAAAATTATTTGTAAAATGGGAAATAAAGGAACAGGTCTGTTAGCCGAATTTAAGGCTTTTGCTGTAAAAGGGAATATGATTGACATGGCTGTCGGTATCATTATTGGTGCTGCTTTTGGTAAGATTGTAACTTCTTTGGTAAACGACATTATTATGCCGCCATTAGGAGTTTTACTTGGTGGAGTTAACTTTACAGAATTATCTATTGTATTAAAAGATGCTGTAGGTGAAACCCCTGCTGTAACGCTAAATTATGGCAGTTTTATACAGGTTATAGTTGATTTTCTTATTGTTGCATGGGCAATATTTATGATGGTAAAGGCAATAAATATGGCTAAGAAAAAAGAAGAAGCTGCACCAGCTCCTGCACCTGAACCTCCTGCACCAAGCAAAGAAGAAGTTTTATTGTCTGAAATCAGAGATCTTCTTAAAAAGAATTCTGAAAAATAAAAAGCTTTCAAATAAAACAAACGGGCATCTCTGTTACATTATATAGACAGAGATGCCCGTTTGTTTATTAAAATCACTTTTGTACTTCAACAGTCTGAACTACAATACTTACAGCACCTGTAATTGCAGAAATTAATTGATCAACAAAAGACTGTTGTGTGGTAATAGTGTAATTTTCAACACCACCAGACATGGCTTTTGTATCAACTTCATTAATAGGAACAAGTCCCCAAAGTGCATACCACTGTTTTTGTTCAACTGATACTCCAGTTTTAGCACCTTCTCCTACGGTGTGAACCATTGTGAAGCATGATGTAAAGGTAACAGCTACAAGGCAAGCAAGAGCAATCATCAATTTTTTCATTTCTACTTAATTTTGGTTAGTTTTTTATATTAATAGATCCCAAAGAGGATTCAATTCTTCTGGATAA
>CAZFUO010000147.1:0-6315 GCA_964522065.1 uncultured Bacteroidales bacterium
CAGGAAATTATAGCCCTGAAACAGAAGGTGATGCAGGTGCAACAAATCGTGCTATGTCTTTCCTTACTACAAATGCTTCTACAGATCCAACAACTGCATACATGGTAACAACCGATTACTATTCTGGCCCGTTTGATGTTGTAGTATGGTTTACAGGTGCTAAGGCTGCGACATATACAGAAAAGCTTGAAGTTTCTGTTGCATCTTCTTTTGATCCTACTAAATGGACTGTACTTGATACACTTACATCTATAGGTGATAAATTGATACGTAAGAGAATTGCTCATTATGATGCAAGTGAACCTGTTTTTGTTAAAATTGCAAGTGCTTCAAATCTTGGTACAAACAGTAATGTGATGATTTTTGACGTGAAACTTATGGGTGAAGGTCAGGATCCTGTTGCTATTGAAAAACCTGTTGTTGACAAGAAAGTAATTGCTACAAGAATTTATACCATTTCAGGTGTTATGGTTAAATCTCCGGTTGCAGGTGTTAACATTATTAAGAAGATTTATTCTGATGGTAGTGTCTCAACAGAAAAGGTAATTATTAAAGACAGATTTTAAAATTCAATAGATTAAACTTTGACAACCTGGTCTCATTTGAGACCGGGTTTGTCATGGTTTAAAAACCAAAATTCTGATTTTGTGAAAAGCATTAACAAAATATTTTTTATAGCTGTATTTTTATTTTCAGGTTTTCAGGCATTTAGTCAGTTACCTGCGTTTCCCGGAGCCGAAGGTTTCGGTAAATTTGCAGTTGGTGGTCGTTTTGGCTCGGTTTATCACGTTACAAATTTAAATGACAGCGGAACCGGCTCTCTTAGAGATGCTGTCAGCAAACCAAACAGAATAGTTGTTTTTGATGTTGCCGGTGTAATCAGACTTAACAGTCGTATGGTTTTTGCTTCAAATCTTTACGTTGCAGGACAGACTGCGCCAGGTGAAGGTATAATTGTTTACGGTGATGGAGTTTCTTTTTCCGGAGCCTCAAACACTATAGTAAGATATTTGCGGTTTCGTATGGGTAAAGTTGGTACTGACGGTGCTGATGCTGCAGGTATTGCTAATGGAACCAATATGATTTTCGATCATTTGTCAGTTTCATGGGGACTAGACGAAACTTTTTCAATTTCACCGGATGGTAAAGGTAGTCTGGGAAATATTACAATTCAAAATTCTATAATCGGACAAGGATTCTTGTCACATTCGGCCGGTGGTCTTATACAGGCTGATAATATTACACTTTACAGAAACCTTTACATTGACAATTCAACAAGAAATCCCAAGGTAAAGGGTAAAAATCAATTTGTAAATAATATTGTTTACAACTGGAAGAATGCTGCTTATATTATGGGTGGTGATTCTGAAGGTAATGCTTATTGCAATGCGCATGGCAATTTATTTATAAAAGGACCATCAGGTGGTGGTTCTCCATTTAGCGGCGGTAATTCTCTTTTTCATCTTTATGCTGCAGATAACTGGTATGACAATAATACTGATGGAGTTTTAAATCCTTACAGTATTCCTAGAAATGAATATTCTGGAGCTCCCGATTTTCAGGAGCAACCATATAACTATCCGGCTTTGCCGACTTTACCGGCTTTGAAATTGAAAGACTCACTTCAGGTGAATGTCGGGGCTAGTCTTCCATACAGAGATATTGCTGATTATTTCATGATTAACGAACTAAAGTCATTAGGAAAGCAGGGTAAAATACTTTCAGAAGAGGTTCAGTTGCCTTTCGGTCCACCATCTACATGGTCGGTATGGGCTGGAAACTCAAGACTTGATACAGATAATGACGGAATGCCTGATGAATGGGAAAAATCTAACGGAACTAATTTTCAGGTAAATGATGCAATGATAATTTCAGCAAACGGATATGCAAATATTGAAAATTACATTAATAGTATTGACATTACTGATAAACAGGATTTTTTAAGAACTCCTGTGTGCTTTGACCTCCAGTCATCTAACTCTTCATCGCTAACATTAAGCTGGTTTGATTATACAGATGGTGAAGAGGGTTTCTCAGTTGAAATGGAGAAAAATGGTGTTTTTACAGAAATATTTAAAACCGCAGCTGAGGCCGTATCTGTTAAGATTGACAGTCTTACACCTGCAACAGCATATAAAATAAGAGCAAGAGCATTCAGAGGTGACAAGTATTCTGAATATACCAAAGAAATGACCTTCAAAACTCAGCCTTTACTTGCTGAAGTTATTGATCCTGCAACATTTAATGCAGACTTGTTATGGTCTGTTACCGATGGGAAATGGGATTTTTCATCTCTTAACTGGAATAATAGCCTTTCAACTTTTGCAAACGATAAAAGTGTAATGTTTGCTCAGTTATCAGATGTACAAGTTCAGCTTGATGATAGTGTGAAGGCAAAGGCTATAGTTGTAAAAGATGATTATAATCTGACGTTAAATGGTAGCGGAAGTCTTACTGGCAGTGGCTCTTTAAATAAGTCAGGAAATGGTACATTAAAAATCGGAACTCTAAATAAATATACTGGTGCTAGTGTTATTTGGGGTGGTGTAGTTGAATTTCCTGTTCTTGCTAATGGTGGCCAGCCAAGTTCTTTAGGAGCATCTCTTGAATTTGCTCAAAACTGGATTTGGAAAGGAGGTACCTGGAAATACACTGGCGGAACCGCTTCTACTGACAGGAGTGCAATTATAACAGATCAAACTGCATTTGAAATTGCAAATCAGGCCACAACTGTTACTTTTAATGGCAGTCTTGAAGGAAACGGAGATTTTGTTCTCGATGGAAAAGGAACTTTGAAAATTACAAAACCATTTAACTTCACAGGTAATACTATATTAAAAGGTGGTACTCTTTTTATTGAGGGGTCAACACTACTTGATCAACAGTTAGGAAGTTCTCCTAAACTTGTTTTGGCAGGAGGTAGTTATAAAACAAAAGATATTAATGACAGATATGGTAATTACAACTTTCCAATCGAAGTTGTAGATAATACATATTCAACTTTTAGTGTACATCGTAATTGTTCGATAAATTCAAAAGTAAGTGGTTCGGGCACATTGGAATATCAGGTTGCTTATTTACGTGAATATGTAAAAGGTAATTGGAATGATTTTACCGGAACATTGGTTGCAAATGGTGTTAATACTTCTGCAGGCAATTGCCAGTTATTGCTTTATAACGGTAATGGAATACCAAATGCTGTAGTAAAAGCAAAAGGGAATCTTCAAATCTTAAGTTGGGCTACAACAGCAACCTATTACCTCGGTGGCCTTTCTGGCCCTTCAGGTACCTTTTTGAGTGGAGCTAGTAAAAACACTACTACATCAACTATGACCTGGATTGTAGGTGGTGCAAATACTGACGAAACCTTTAACGGTGTAATTGATAACAGGTGCAGTGCAAGTGGATATAATGGCACAACGTCTATAGTTAAAAATGGTGACGGCTACTGGAGACTAACTGGTACAAATGTTTACAAAGGAAGCACTATCGTAAATGAAGGAATGCTTATAGTTAACGGCAACCACACAGGTACAGGTGCAGTGACCGTTAAAGCCGGAGCAACTTTAGCAGGTACAGGTAGTTTTAGCGGACCTGTAAGTGTACTGGATGCTGCTACTCTTAAGGCTGGAGATACTTTAGTTAATAATTCAGGATTGAGTTTTAAGGCTGGTCTTAATTTGTTTCCTAATACTGCAACCGAGATTTCATTAATGAAATCTGGCCCGATAACTAAGTTTGCTAATAAAATAACAGTTATTGGTAGTGCAAAACTAAATGGTGTGCTCAAACTAAATGTTGATAAAATAACTTATCCACTTTCAGAAGGTAATTATTTTGATATCTTCAATTTTGCAAATGCAACCGTAACTGGTCAGTTTACTGCTGTTCAGCCCGCGGTTCCGGCAGCTGGTTTTGAATGGGATACATCAAAATTATATACTGAAGGCAGAATTTATATAAGGAAGGAAGGCTTTAGCTCATTAGATGGTTTAGAGGCCGGTTATAATGTGATTTTTCCTACTTTAGTCAACAATGTTATGGAAGTAAAACTCCCTGTTGCAACTGGTATTTGTAAAGCTTGTATTTTTGATAATACCGGCAAAATGAGACTTTCCGATCTTATTGAGGGTAGTAAAACTATTGATTTGTCTGCATTTGACAAAGGTATGTATTATATTAGCCTTACAGATAAATCGGGAAATATGACTGTAAAGAAATTTGTAAAACAATAGATAATTAATTTTCAAATCAAAACTATGAGAAATTCCAGATTCATTCGATTGATGATTGGACTTTTGTTACTCCCTGTGGTCTTTAGCTCATGTGAGGACCGGATGGATGAACATTACAAGATTCCTGATTGGCTTAAGGGTAGTGCCTATGAAGTATTGCAATCAGAAGGTGATTACACGATATTCCTGGAAGGAATAGAAAAGTCAGGTTTTAAGCCTATTGTTGATGGTAAGAGTATCTTGACAGTTATGGCTCCAAATGATTCTGCATTTAATGCTTATTTTAAGAAGAAAGGTATTACTTCAATTTCACAAATGAGCAATGCTGAACTTAAAAAACTTATAGGTTTTCACATTTTGTATTATGCTTTTGATTGGTCTAAGCTTGTAAATTTCAGACCTATGGAAGGTGATGGTGCAACTGATGAAGAAAAAGCTTATATGGCCGGATATTATTTTAAATTCAGAACCAAGAGTAGCGATGAGCTTACAAGAGGTTTTGATCAGTCAATTAATGACAGTGTCTGGGTTTATCATCTGGAAAGATTCTTACCTGTATTTTCTTATAAGCTTTTCCAGACTAAGGGTATTGATGCAAAATACAATTATGAATATTTCTATCAGGGTTCTACCTGGACAGGTGGAAATAATGGATTTAATGTATCAAATGCATCTGTGAAAAATCAAAATGCAGTAATTGCCGATAATGGTTATTTGTATTTTGTTGATCAGGTGCTTGAGCCACTGGAAACTATTTATACTGAACTGAAAAACAGAAGTTCAGAATATTCAGATTTCCTGAGTCTGTATGATACCTATACAAAGTATGTACTCGATAACGAATTGACTTCCAATTTTGGAAATGGAAAAAATCTTTATTTGCACGGACATGGTGAATTACCTCCGATTGCTTATGAATGGCCGGTTTCTTCATATTCTGACATAAAACCATTATCGAGTAGCTGTTATAATATTTTTGCTCCTTCAAATGCAGCATTAAGCACGTTTTTTAATGATTTTTGGAAAGTTGGAGGTTATGCTTCAATTTCTGATCTTGATCCTCTAATTAAGAAATATTTCTTGTTGCAGTCTTTTTCAGCTGAACAAGCCCCGGTATTTCCTGAAGAAATTTCCAGCGGTAAGATTTTAACAACTTTGGGCACACAGATTAATATTAATCCTGACGATGTAAATCTAAGAAAGGTTTGTGCTAATGGTTTCTTATATGGTATTAATAAAATGACAGCTCCAGCTATATTTTCATCTATTGCCGGTCCTGCATTCAAATATGCTGATAATATAAATTATTTGTATGCGCTCGATAGATCTGAATTGTTACTTGCTTTAGCTTCAAAAGAAAGCCGCTTTATTTCGTTAATACCAAAAGTAAGTCAGTTTACAAAAGATGAGATAGTATTAAGCACACTGACAACAGGAAAGGTTCTTCAGAAATTTTCTGATGATGTTGGTACTTATGTTGATATGTCTAAAGGTGAATTAACCAATCTGGTAAATATGCACCTAAGTAATGGTTCTGAAGAGTTAAAAGCTTCAGGAACACAGGTTCTCGAAACCAATGTTGCATTTAACTACTGGTTTGTAAATAACGGTAAGATTACAACAAATGCTTTGTTTAATCAGTATTTAAATCCTGATTTCTCAGGAGATCCATTTGTTACTTTCACTGAAATGAAGAATGGTTCAAGTAGTTGGGATAATGGCAAGGCTTATTCATACGAATTTGATGGATTGTTCAAACAGGACGAAAGTGATGGTCTTGAATATTCTATAGCAATTTGCAACGATTCGAGGTATCAGTATTATCTTTTTGCCCAATTGCTACAAAAAGCAGGCCTTATAAATGAGAGTCAGATTAACTTCCTCATGGAAGGGACACGTTTTATTGCGTTTATTCCATCAAATGATGCAATTAAAAATAACCTGAGCAAAATACCTGGTAGTACAGGACTAAGTGTTGCTGCAAACGGATCATTAAACGGAACTTTAAGCACTACCAACAAATCCAAGTTGGCTAACTGGTTGAGATCATTATTTATAACATCCGATTTGAATACATTTA
>CAZFUO010000148.1:0-6301 GCA_964522065.1 uncultured Bacteroidales bacterium
TAACCTATAGGCGCATCAAACCAAACATATAAGACTTTTCCTTCGGCACCTTCTACTGGTACAGGTATACCCCAATCAAGGTCTCTGCTTACCGCTCTGGGCTGCAAGCCCATGTCTAGCCAGCTTTTGCATTGTCCGTAAACATTTGGTTTCCACTCTTTATGTTCTTCCAGAATCCATTGTTTAAGGAATGGATCATATTTGTCAAGGGGTAAAAACCAATGTGCGGTTTCTTTCATCACAGGGGTGGAACCGCTAATAGTTGATCTTGGTGAAATTAAATCGGTAGCGTTAAGTGAGGTTCCGCAAGCTTCACACTGATCACCGTATGCTCTTTCATTTTTGCAGTGAGGGCAGGTTCCGGTTATATATCTGTCTGCTAAAAATTGTTTTGCTTCTTCGTCGTAGTACTGTAAGCTTGATTTTTCGATAAACTCACCTTTGTCGTACAATTTTCTGAAAAAATCGGATGCTATTTTACGGTGAGTGGCTGATGTTGTACGTGAGTAGATGTCAAAAGAAATACCAAAATCCTCAAAAGACTTTTTGATAATACCATGATATCTGTCAACTATATCCTGAGGTGTAACACCTTCATTCCTTGCTTTTAATGTAATTGGAACTCCATGCTCGTCAGAACCACCAATAAACAAAACTTCCTGATTTTTCAGACGCAGGTAGCGTACATAAATATCTGCAGGTACATAGACACCGGCAAGGTGTCCTATATGTACCGGTCCGTTAGCATATGGTAAAGCTGTGGTAACAGTAGTCCTTTTGAAATTTCTGGTCATCTTATTTTATTTTGACCGCAAAATTACAAAAAAATATTAGTCGAAACGAACTCCTTTAACTTTTAGCTGATCTATGTAGGTAGCAATGTGTCTGTCGCGTTTTTCTTCGAAAATCTCATCGACATTAATCATTATGCCGGTTTCTTCGACATCGCCAAATTCATCATTAATACATGTGCCAAAAACCCTCATAGTTGGAGATAGATTCATATAAGCATTTACTAAAGGTGGAATGTTGCGACTCAATTGTCTTACATTTGAATTTAGTATCTTATAATTATCTTTAAAGTTATTTCCCAGGAAAAGCTTGCTCAAAGATGAAATATCCATATTTGTACGAAGCGGATTTTTAGGAAAAACAAGTTTCTCAGGATCAGGAAATTGCCTGTTTAAGAAGTATAGAATCATGTTTCTTGCCTCAGCACCAAATTCTGGGTACATTGTGACCTTTCCAAAGAAATATTTAAGATCAGGATATAATACGATTAGAGCGCCCAGACCATCCCATAGATTGTCCATTGCAAAAAGTGCTTTAGAACCAGCCTGTGAAGATTGATATCCAACCGTTACGAATGATCTTCCCAATTCGATAGTATATGGAAGATAGTCTTCAATGAACAGTTTAGAGTAATTAAATAAATGAGCAGACGATAATTTAGGCTCACCATTTTCATGAAATGCAACCTCTTTACCGTAAATGTATCTATAACCACCTAATATTTCTTCTTTTTCAGGATTCCAGACAATAAGTTGCTTATAACCATTTTGCATAGTGTCATAAAGATCCATATCACATTTCATACCAGTTCCACCACCAGAAAATCTGTAAGCCTCTTCGCGCAGTCTTGCAATTTCAAGCATAGTATTAGGCGAGTCATGATGTGTAATCACATATAACTCGTTATTTGCCTTATTAGTATTTCGTAGTAATTTTTCAGGTGTTAGCTCTGACCTGAGTATTTCTTTTGATATTGGTTCAATAATTTTCTCCATCTTAATCGTTTTGACGTTTAGCCAATTCCAGAGTTTTCATTCTAACCCAATTTGCCCATTCCTGCTTTGTTTTGCTGTTATCAAAAGTAGTATAGGGTATTGGTTTGCCAAAATATACATTAAACTTTTTTCCTCTTTGTTTGAACATTTCATCAGCAAGATATAACATCTCAATGTTCAGTTTTATTTTAAAGAAAGTTCTTAAATTGGCTAGTGTGTAAAAGAAATTTGAGTTTCTTCCCTCAAAATATACCGGAACCACATCTCTTTCAGACTCTATTGTCTTTTGAATAAATGATTTGTTCCAGTTTAGTTCTGTGATTTCTCCTTTAACTCTTCTTGAGCAAATACCTGCCGGGAAAATTACCATTTGACGTTCTGAACTGTAAACTTCTTTAAGTCTTTCGGGTAAAGATCTGTGCTGGGACTGATTTCCGACCTTGTTGACAGGAACAAACAAGCTTAGTAAATTTGAGATATTCGAAAGAAGATCATTTGAGAGAAATTTTATACTTCTGTCTGGAAACCTGTCATGAACTGCAAGGCCTGTGCTCATACCATCTATACCTCCAAGCGGGTGGTTTCCGGTAAAAGTGTATCTTGCGTCAGGTAACTCGTCCAAACCATGAACAATTAGCTTAATATCCAGATATTCAACAGCTTTCCTTACAAAATCTATACCGTCCAGATGGCCGTTTATTGCTAGAAATTCGTTAAGTTCCGACTGATGAGCCAGCTTCTCAAGATACCTCACAACGAATCCCGGTACTTTCGCTTTTGGGGCTTTCGCTTTCAGAATATCCCTGACATTTATTGTTAGTTGTTCAGTCCGGGGCATTTTTTTCTCCTTTTAATTTTTCAAATACGCGCAAAAGTAGGCTTTTTTTATTTAATGACAAAAACTAGAAAGTGAATACCAAAATTCAGACTTTAAAGTAATTTTATGAAATGAACACAGGAGTTGTCAACAGTATGTTGATAACTGTGTTAAATAGCAGTAAATCAGACTGAAAAGATGTTGATAAGTTGTTGAAAAAATGCTAATATCTTTATATATAAAAAAGTGGGGAAAAGTGTTGCAAAGTGGTGCTTTATGAGTATTTTTGTCGAACAATCCATTTATTTAAGTGTAAGACAGTGAGATTTATCGGAAACCCTGAAGCAAAGATAGATGCAAAATGTCGGGTATTTATACCTGCTGCATTTAGAAAGATACTCCTGAGAGAAAATCAGGAGATATTATATTTGCGTAAGGACTTGTTTCAGGATTGTCTGGTTGTTTACCCTGAGTCAGTTTGGGAGGAAGAACTGACTTTGCTAAGGTCAAAATTAAATAAATGGATTCCTGAGGAGCAAGAAGTCTACAGACAATTTATGCTTGAAGCTGAATCTGTCGTTATGGACGACAATGGGAGAATTCTTATATCGCGCAATCTGCTTGATTTGGTTGGAATTGGAAACGAGGTAAGATTTCTTGGAGTTGATAACACAATAGAAATATGGCCAAAAGAAGCTTTAAAAACGAAAAGGGTACCCAACGATGTCTTTATAAATAAAATTTGTAAAGTTATGGGTAGTGGTACCGTGAATGAATAAAAATATAATGCCATGAGTGCATACCACGTACCTGTAATGTTACATGAGTGTATTGAGGGATTGAATATCAACCCTGACGGAATTTATATCGACGTTACCTTTGGTGGCGGTGGTCATTCATCTGAAATTTTAAAACATCTTAAATCAGGACATCTTTACGGTTTTGATCAGGATGAAGATGCTGAGAAGAATATCCTGAACAATAAAAACTTTACTTTCGTTAGAAGTAACTTCAGATATCTGAATAACTTCATGAAATATTATGGTGTAAGCCAGGTTGATGGTGTTCTTGCAGACCTGGGAGTCTCTTCACATCATTTTGATGAAGCTGCCAGAGGTTTCTCATTTAGGTTTAATGAAGAAAAACTTGATATGAGGATGAATCAGAGATCTTCGGTTAATGCTGCAGATATTCTTAACAATTATCCGGAAGAAAAACTTGCTTCGGTTTTCTATAAATACGGAGAATTGAAAGATTCAAGAAGAATGGCATCAGAAATTGTTAAGAGAAGGAACGATATAAAGTTTGATACGATAAATTCACTTGTTGAGGCCTTAAAACCTTTTTTATTAAGAGACAGAGAAAAAAAGGAATTAGCCAAGGTTTTTCAGGCATTAAGAATAGAGGTAAACAGTGAATTGGTAGCATTAGAGGAAATGTTGCAGCAATCATTAGAAATGTTAAAACCAGGTGGAAGGCTTGTTGTTATGACATATCATTCTCTTGAGGACAGAATAGTAAAAAATTTTCTGAAAACAGGTAACTTTGAGGGCAAATCTAATCAGGACTTTTATGGTAACTTTTTAACACCATTCAAGCTGATTAACAACAAAGTAATTATACCGCGAGATGATGAGCAGGCTGAAAATCCTAGATCAAGAAGTGCAAAACTAAGAATAGCCGAAAAGAAATGACAAAATCGGAGGAAAAAGTAAAAAAAGGTTCCTACAGAAAGATTCTGAATGAAATATTTGACGGGACGGTTTTGACAAAGGGGTTTATTACAGGGAATTACATGATGATTATCATTATAATAGCTGGTATTCTGTTTTATATTGGTAACCACTATGGAGTGATTATGAATTTAAACAGAATTGATAAACTCCAGACTGAACTCGCTGATATTAAGTATGAAGCTTTAACTCAGTCTTCATTACTGATGAAAGAAAGCAGGCAATCGAAGGTTAAGGAGCTTGTTAAGAAAAAAGAAATAGGGCTTGAGGAATCATTGACTCCTCCTTTTGAAATAGAAATTAAGTAAACCTCTGTTTATTTATGAAAGAGCATAATAATACAAACCTGAGCGAAGAAATCAGAAAAAAGATAAGGCGAAGATATAATCTCGTCTTTTATGTCTTTTTCATATTTATAATTATAATTTTTGCTACGGTTGGTAAAGTTCAGTTTGTTGAAGGCAAAGCCTGGAGGGCACTAGCAAAACAGCAGAAAAAAGAAAATGTAGAAGTAGCACCAAACAGAGGTAATATTTATTCCAGAGATGGACAACTTATGGCAAGCACTGTGCCTTCTTATGCATTGTATATGGATTTTCAGGCTGTCAATCCTGATACTTTGTTTAAATATATAAACCCCTTATGTAATAGTTTGTCAGAAAAAATCGGAGATAAATCATCTTCTGAGTACAGAAGGCATTTATTAAAGGGTTATAAAAAGAAATCAAGAGAATATCTTATTACAAGTAAAAGAGTTACTCACAGTGATTTTAGAACTATACAAAAATTTCCTTTGTTTTGTAAAGGCAGATATCAGAGTGGCTTGTATGAAAAAAAGTACTTTAAGAGAGAAAAACCATTCGGGTCATTAGCTTCAAGGACAATAGGTGATATTTACGGAGAGTTTTCAAAAGGTGGTAAGAATGGTCTTGAAATGTACTACGACTCACTTTTGAGAGGTTCTCACGGAATGTCTATAAGACAAAAGGTTGCTGGTAGGTATATGTCTGTAATAACTCAACCTCCCGTAGATGGTACAGATGTAGTCACAACTTTAGATCTCAACATCCAGGATATTGCTGAGACAGCTCTGGTAAATAAACTTGCTGAGATAAATGCAACTTCTGGTAGTGTAGTTGTAATGGAGGTTAGTACCGGTGAAATATTAGCAATTAGTAATATGGCTGTAAGAGATTCGGGTAATTATGCTGAATCTCAAAATTTTGCGATGTCCGATCAAAGTGAGCCCGGATCTACTTTTAAAACCCTTGCAATGATGGTTGCTCTTGAGGATAAGGTTGTGAATCCAAAAGATTCTTTCGACACAGGTAATGGGGTTAGAATGATGTATGGTAGTAAAATGACAGATCATAATGCCCACAGAGGAGGTTATCATACTATAACTGCTGAGCAATCTATATGGTATTCTTCAAATGTTGGCATCTCTCATTTTATTGATAGCCATTACCGTAATAATCCCGGTAAATTTGTTGACGGTTTATACAGGATGGGATTTAACAAACCGATGCAACTTGAAATACCCGGATCGGGCAAACCTTATATACCTCATCCAAAAAGTGAAAAGAGATATTGGGCAAAAACAGATTTACCCTGGATGTCAATTGGTTATGTAACAAAAATTCCCCCAATTTATACCCTGGCATATTATAATGCTATTGCTAACAATGGTATACTTGTTAAACCACATTTTGTAAAAGAGCTAAAAAGAAATGGTCAAACCACTAAAAAATTTGAAGCTGAAGTTATAAACCCTAAGATTTGTTCAGACGAGACCTTGAGTAAGATACATAATATGCTTGATAGCGTCGTTCGTTCAGTAAAGGGTACAGGCAAACCTGTAAATAGTCCATATGTAGATATTGCAGGTAAGACTGGAACCGCACAAATCTCAAAAGGTGCAATGGGGTATAAAGAAGGTGGAAAATCACATCAGGTCTCGTTTT
>CAZFUO010000149.1:0-6246 GCA_964522065.1 uncultured Bacteroidales bacterium
TGCTGATTGAACAAAATAGCCAAAATCTAAATCAATACTTTTTAAGATAGAAGTATTTCCTTCTACAGAAATTAGTTGTTCTGATATTTTAACTGCATCTGAAGAGCTTTCTTTAAATTTATACCATGTCCAGGTTTCAGGATTCTCTATTTCAAAATGTATCTCTGCATTTTGCAGAATATCATACACAAAAATCTTATCCAAACCTGTATTAATTGCAGGTTGAATAACAAATGGAATGTTTTTAGATCCACCTTTTGCAGAGAACTCTGCAAAAGACAGATTTACAATACAAAATAAAAAGAGTAAACAGATTGAATATATTCTCATCACTTTGTCTGGCTTGAAAAATCCCTTCAAAGATACGGTTTCTTAGCGAAAAATCACTTACATTTGTTGTATGCAAAACGTACAAGATATGGAAATAGTCAAAAGGAAATTACTTTTTACTTTGGTCTTTTTGTTGTTCTTACCCATTTTAATAAGCTCTGCTAACATTAAAAATATTCCTGTTGTAAAGCTGTTTGATAAAGAGTATTACAAATATGAAATAAAGAAAAAACAAAGTCTTTACTCTATTTGTAAAACATTCAAAGTAACTGAAGCAGAGCTATTGTCAATGAATCCATTTCTTTCTAATGGTGTTAACATTGGTCAAACTCTTCTTATACCGGTAGCATCTGAAAAAGAAACAACAACTAACATCGAACAAGATAAGGTAGAAATAACAACTGATGAAAAGCTACTTATTTTACCTTCAAAAACACCAAGAATTACAGTTCTTTTACCATTTACACCATCTGACAGTCCTGGTTCAAATGAAAGATACCTGGAATTTTATGAAGGATTTTTATTAGCTGTTGATTCTCTTAAATCTATAGGCTTATCGTTTGAAGTAAATGCAATTGATGTTGGCTATAAGACTGAAGGCATTCAAAATGCTATAAGTGAGGGAAAACTTGAAGAGGCAGATTATATTATTGGAGGAATAAATACTGACCAGATAAACCTACTTTCTGATTGGTCTAAGTTGAAAAAAAAGAATGTGGTTTTACCATTCAGCTCAAGAATAAGCGCTATTGATGACAATCCCTTTCTTTTTCAAACGAATACTCCATATTCACATATATACAAAAGGTTTTCTGATTATGCCAGCATAAGGTATATAGGAATGAATATTATCTTCGTTGATAAGAACGATGACCTGAATACAGAAAACAGAGCTTTTGTAACAATATTAAAAGACAGCTTCAGAAAAAAAGGCCTGAAATTTAAAGAAGTTATTGAAGATGAAAATCTGGATGCTTTAAGTCTCTCTTTAGATAAATACAGAAAGAATCTGATAATTCCCATTCAAATGCCGGTAAATGATGCTTCATCATTTATTACAAAACTAAGCACAGTTGCTGCAAAAGACACAACTAAGAGTATTTCAATAATTGGATATCCTGAATGGCAGGCAATGAATAAAAGAGTTATTCCAAGATTGCATGAGCTAAACGCTTACATTTTCTCTAATTTTTATGCTGATTTTCAGAATCATAATGTAAAGAGTTTTCCTGTAATTTTTAGTAAGACTTTTGGTAAGGAATTGCTTAATACTTATCCAAAGTATGGAATGATGGGATTTGATATCGCATCATGGTTTATTCCAAGAATGGTTTTCGAAAATTCAACAAATCCACTTGTAAAAGGACCGACTGCAGTTCAAAATGACTTTTCTTTTAAAGCCTTAACATCAGGAAGTGGCGCTTTAAATCAAACATTTTACATTATAAATTATAAAAAGAATAATACTGTCGAAGTTAAACAACTTAAATAAAATGCATTTTAAAAGAATTTCGTTTACTTTATTGCTTATTATTTCATGCAATAATATTTACTCACAATATAATACCATGAGAGAATGGTATATAGGTATTTCAGGAGGCAAAACCGGTTCTACAATAAATATGGTTCCAAAACTGGTTGACAAACTTTTTAGCTTTAATAATAACATTGGACTATCAGCAAGATTTATAAGTGAGGAGCACTTTGGTATTCAAACAGAATTAAGCTATTATCAAAACGGCTGGAAGGAAGATCTTTCTGGTACAGGTTTAACCTACAGTTATGAAAGACAGCTTGAATTAATTGAGATTCCTTTTTTGATGCATGCTTACACTGGTAATGACAGAATGCATTATTTTCTAAATCTCGGACCTAAAGTAGGATATATATTTTCTGATAAGGAAAATATTATTGATAATTCAACAGTCTTTGCACAACATGGTAAAGCTATTGAAAAGCCATTTCAATACGGGTTACTTGCAGGTGCAGGCTTTGAAGCTCATTTTGGAAGGTCTGTTATTGGTTTAGAAGGAAGATACTGTTACAATTTCTCCAATATATTCAAAGATGATATTGGAGAATATTTTAATACTTCAAGTATACAGACTGCTTCAGTCAACATCTTTTATTATCTGAAATTCTAAAAACAACAATGTCCGGAATCTTTTGAATTCCGGACACCGATATGATTTGATAAAAAATATTATCTGATTCTGTCAGTTGACTTTACCAACTTATCATCTTTCTTGATAAATATTATGGCCAAAAGGAATAGTGCCATGCTTATACCAGGAAATGACATTATAGGTGAAGCATGAAAAACTGATGAAAGCTGTGAATTAATAGTATTAACGTAAGCCAGAACAGTACCGTATGTTGCAGCAAGTAAAACTATACCGATAATACTTAAAATCACCTGTAGATTACGTTTTTTGAAAAGCAATAGCGCTACAACTGAAACCACAAGTACAGCTATAACCAAAGTTTTCAAAATCCACAATGGAAATTCAATCATCATTAAGGTGTTAACATTACTGGCTTCCATCAAAAAATACTGAGAACCATTAAAATCACCTTTAAAAATTCCAATAGGTTGTAATAAAACAACAGCCATCAATATGGTCACAACCAACAAAAACAAACTTTGAATACGTTGAATCATAATATTATTTTTTTAGTTTTTCTCTGACAGGGTTTACATGATGAATTTTTCCTTCAATATACTCTTGTGTAGCAATTAAAGTTGCTTTTGGTAATTTTTCATAAAACCTTGAAATCTCTATTTGCTCGCGGTTTTCAAAAACTTCTTCCAAATTATCAGTATAAGAAGCAAACTCTTGTAACTTCTTCTCAAGTTCAGATTTCATTTCGACACTAATCTGATTAGAGCGTTTAGCAATAATCTTGACAGTTTCATAAACGTTTCCGGTATCTTCACAAAGAGCATTCATATCTCTGGTTACCGTTGATGAAGGAATAGTCGATTTTTTGTAATCCATTTTTTTTATTTTATTCTTTAATGACTTTACGTGATTCTTTTAAAATATTTTTAGCCTCGTTGAGGTATTTACTTTCGGGATATTCATTTGTAAAACTATAGTACTCGTCTATTGTTGCTCTGTATCTTTCAAGCCTTAATGACTCAACACTCTGTATTGCAATCATATATCTTGATTTAAGTATCATAAATGATAATTCTTCCCTATACTTCGAAACCGGGAAATCAACAAGTGCATCATTTGCTGTAATAATGCATGAAAGATAATTATTTTGAGCCAGATAATTACCAAGATTGAAATATAAACGACAGTTAAGTACCTGTTTGAATGCAAGTTTATCCTGAAGTTCGTTCAGCATATTTATTACTTCATCTTTCTTGTCTGAATTAGGATAATAATCTAAAAAAACAGACAGTATTTCAATTGCTTTATAGGTTTCTTCCTGACTCAATCTGGGGTCAGGTGAATTTAAATAGGCAGCTTTCCCTGAAAGGAATCTGCATTCTTCTGTAAAAACACCCTTTGGAAATGTCTTGTAATATGTTTCAAAGTAACTTGATGCAGAAATGTAATCTTTTCTGTTGAAGTAGGAATTTGCAAGCATAAACAAAGTTTGCTCAGCTCTGTCTGTGCCTTTATGTATAGCCTGTAATTCTTCAAGTAAATCAATTACTTTCTGATATTTCTTTTGCTCGTAAAACTCATTTGCCTTTGTCCATTTGAGTTCGTAATCAGTACTTTTTAGCAATTTCTGATAATCTGAACAAGATACCAGTACCACCCCTATAAGGACAGTTAATATAAATTTAAATCTCATCGATAAATTACCAGTTGCTAGTTTCATCCTGTATTGATTACAATCCTTTTTTTATTTAAAAAGTCGCACAAAGGTAATACTTCCCTTTCAAACAGCGAAAAGAAAAAATTATTTTTAACTCAAAAAGCTTTATAAACAGGTAAAATAACAAATTTTAAAGATGAATTTGCTAGAAACCGTACATTTCGTCAGCACTTGCAAGCTTGAGATTAGACTTTTGTAGTACCTCAATACATTTTTTTATATCATCCGGTCTTATAACTACCCTCGCAACATCATCTTTCCAGGCGAATGCATACATATATTCTACTGCAACATTATTTTCTGATAATGTCAATAACGCATCAGATAAAGTGCCGGGAGTATTTGGCACGAACAAACATACAACATCACTTACTTTTACTGTAAAGCCATTTTCAGTAAGAATTCTTTTTGCTTCTTCATGATCTGAGAGTACGACTCTTAGTATACCAAAATCTGCGGATTCGGCAAGGCTGAATGCAGAAAGATTTATACCTGCTTTACCAAGTAATTGAGTAACATCGGTAAGTCTTCCGGTCTTATTTTCAAGAAAAACAGACAATTGTTTGATTATCATAAAATCAGATTTTAATATAGTTTACGTTTGTCAGTTACTCTCTTGGCTTTACCTGTTGAACGCTCTATTGAACGCGGTTCTACCAGCTTAACATGAGCATTAATTCCAACCACAGCATGAATTCTTGATTCTATTCTCTTTTTGAGGTTTAGCATCGAGGTCATATCGTCAGAAAAATATTCTGGTCTCATTTCAACATGAACATCAAAAGTATCAGTATTGTTCTCTCTGTCAACAAAAAGATGATAATGTGGTGCGGTTTCACTAAATTCAAGAAGAACGCTTTCTATTTGTGAAGGAAATACGTTGACACCTCTTATTATAAGCATGTCATCACTCCTGCCCATTATTTTGTGCATTCTTACAGATTTTCGACCACAGTCACACTCTTCGTGAAACAAACTGGTCAGGTCTTTGGTTCTGTATCTTATAACCGGCATGCCTTCTTTTGATATTGTTGTAAAAACAAGTTCACCAACCTGGCCTTCGGGTAGTTGCTCAAAAGTATTGGGATCGATAATTTCAGGATAAAAATGGTCTTCATTTATATGCATTCCATGTTGCATACGGCAATCATAAGCAACTCCAGGACCTATAACTTCAGTCAATCCAAAAATATCGAAGGCCTTTATTCTTAGCTTATCTTCAATTTCTCTTCTCATCTCTTCAGTCCATGGTTCGGCTCCAAAAAATCCAACTCTAAGTTTTAATTTATCTTGTACTCCCATTTCGTGAATTGCCTCTGCAAGATATAAAGCATATGAAGGGGTGCAACAAAGTGCTGTTGAACCAAAATCAGTCATCAATTGAATCTGTTTCTCAGTATTTCCTGATGAAATAGGTATAACTGAGGCTCCTAAAGTTTCTGCACCGTAGTGGGCACCCAAACCTCCGGTAAACAATCCATATCCGTAAGCAATCTGAAAGATATCATTGCGTGTACAACCACCTGCAGCAAAAGTTCTGGCCATAACTTCAGACCAGATACCTAAATCTTTTCTGGTATATCCGCCAACAATAGGTTTACCTGTTGTTCCTGAAGATGCATGAAGTCTTACAATTTCAGACATTGGTGCAGAAAACAGGCCAAATGGATAATTATCTCTAAGGTCTGTTTTTGTTGTAAATGGTAACTTTACAATATCTTCAATAGTTTCAATATCTGTAGGTGTAACCCCTGTTTCCTGCATTTTTGCACGGTAAAAAGTTGAATTATGATAAACTCTTTCTACAGTAGTTCTCAACCTCTTATTTTGCAATTCGCGCATTTCATCACGGCTCATGCATTCGCTGCTCTCGTTCCAGATCATAGTTTGAATATTTATGGTCGCAAAGAAAAACAATATTCTGCAATTTATGAACTCAAAAAATAGTAAATTTGTAATTTATTTGCTTAAATAAACAGAAATCTCTCATGTTCGACCTAGTTTCACCTTTCAAACCAACAGGAGATCAGCCTGAAGCCATAAGGCAATTAACTGAAGGGATTTTGTCCGGCCAAA
>CAZFUO010000150.1:0-6229 GCA_964522065.1 uncultured Bacteroidales bacterium
ACAGTAAGTTTTACGTATCTGGCCTGAGTATTTCCCAAATCAATCATTGGGCTTCCTGCAAAAGTGTTTTTTCTGCGATCTGCAAATATTTCCCACTTTTTACCATCGACAGAGGTTTCGATAAGATATTGGTAGAAGGATGTAGCGTACTCAAATTGAGTCCAGATGCGTTTAACAGGCATTACTGCTGTAAGATCGACTTCTATCCATTCATCTTTTGTACAAGATGCTGCTTTCCACAATGTTGCATTGTTGTTATCGGTAACATACCTTGCAATAAAATCGTTATTGTAGTAAGAAGAGGCTCTGACTCTTTTATCTTTTGCAATATCTGTATATGGGTTTGTGTTTTTCTGAAGATAACCTATGCCTTTATGACTTGCCTGTACTTTCATTATTTTTCCGTCTTTGTCGAAGGTAAGTTTATCAGCACAAACTTGTCTGTTAAAACCGCGGTTTGATTTAGGGATGTTATGTCTGTGATAAACTATGTAATAATCTTCACCTTCTTTTATAATTGAATGATGCCCGGGCCCTTGTATGGTTTTGTCTTTACTGGTTTCGAGTATAGGATTGTTATCCTGAAATTCAAACGGACCAAAGGGACCGTTTTTGCTCATGGCATATTGTACTCTGTAGGTATGGTCATGACATGAACCAGAGGAATATGTAAAATAATAAATGCCGTTCCTTTTAAAAACGAAAGGCCCTTCAAAAAAATCTTTAATCTGGGTGTTAGGTATGAGTACTGTATCTGAAAATGTTTTCATATCAGGATTTAGCTTACCTGCACCACATCCGAAGCCTTTGTAAATGCCCCATGTGCCCCAGTACATATAGACTGAACCGTCATCATCTACAAAGGTCTGAGCATCAAGTGTGATTGCACCTTGTACAAATCTGTCAGGTATCAATATTTTATCATCCTGCCCGAAAACATTTTTCCATGGACCTTTCGGGCTATCAGAAACCCCGCTGTAAATCATACAGGGTACACTGTAATACATGTAGTATTTGTTGTCTTTTGCTTTAAATACGTCAGGAGCCCAGATTTTTTCGGTTTGTGGCCAGTTCATTGGAGATATAGTCCAGTTTACAAAATCTTTTGATGTCCATACTTGTGAAGGGCCTGTGCCAAGTCCGGTTCCGTCGGTAGTTGCATAAAGGTAGTATGTGTCATCAAATTTCATGACTGTTGGGTCAGCAAAATATCCGGGAATTAATGGATTTCCTGCTCCGGGACTGTTATACCAGTATGATCTGTCAGGACTGTTATTGTACAATGAAAGCTCTCTGTCTTCGTAAAAGTATTTTGTCAGAAATTTGTACATTTCAGGATCGTACTTTTTGAGTTTTTCTCTGGTATCAATTGGTCCGTGAATGCCGTTTGGTTGTTCAGAATATCTGTTGGTGTTAAGAAAGCTTTGTACTGTTTCTGCAAAATATTCATCTTTATTTTCCATTGCATATGTCTTTGCCCAAAGACCTTTTGATTTTGCCTTGAGATACATTGCCTGCAATTTATCGTTAAACTTTTTATCTACTCCGCAAAGACCTACCGAATGAATAAGGTGTGCAAACTCATGTACTAAAATACTTTCACCTTCATATCTGTCACCGGCTAGTGCCAGTACGTTTTCTTCTCCGCAACTTGCGCTACAATCACCTTCAGGGTCCCCTCCGAAACCACGGGCTCTCCAGTTCCAGAATTTTATGTTTTCCTCATTATTACAGATATCGGCGTATTCAGGCAAATCACAAACTTCTTCTTTTTCTCCGATAATTAGTATCCTTGATTTTTTGTCAACCATAGCCTTTTTGACGTCGGGAACTTTGGCCAGCATTTCTTCTACTATAGTTTTTGCTGTTATCAGTGCTTCATCTCTGACGTTTTCTGAAGAAAGTATGGCAATACCTCCTGCATCAAGATATTTTTTGTAAAACGGATGAGCTCCCAGATTTTGTGGTACGGATGTTACTTTTAACTGAGGCGTGGTTTTGCCACCGGCCGTAGAAATATTGGCCAGTGGCAAAATCATCAGGAATAAAAACAGGAATGGAGTGGAAAATTTTCTTGTGTATTTCATTGGTATCAGCTTGTATTTTTTCTTTTTACAAAAGACGTATTTTTTCTTTTTTTCTGATACAAAATATTTCCAAAAGTATGCGATAATCCTACATATGTATGTTTTTGGCAATTATAGAGAAATGATATTATTCCAAAAAATACGATATTTACCATCGTAAACTCACTCTTATATGAAGAATCACATCAAATATACTATCACAGTATTGTTATTTGCGGTTTTGCCGTTTTTTAGCAACTACGCGTCAAATTTTAATTTCAGATATTATCAGGTTGAAGACGGCTTGTCATCAAATACTGTTTATTCACTTATACAAGATTCGCGTGGGTTTATCTGGATTGGTACTGAGGATGGTCTGAATCGCTTTGATGGTTATGAATTCAGGATTTTCAGAAATGTAAGCAGAGATGAAAGCTCTGTTTTGAGCAATCATATATATACTCTTTTTGAAGACGAAACCGGGAATATCTGGGCTGGTACCGAGAAAGGTATTTCGATTTACGATTATCAGGCAGGTAAGTTTAAGACTCTTGATATCAAAACAAAAAAAGGGGTTCAGGTAAAAGGTAACATAAGAAGTATTGTTGGTGACAAAGATGGTAATATATGGATTTGCGTTTACGATCAGGGTGTTTTCAGACTTTCACGAGACAAAAAGACTCTCGATTTTTACGGTTTTGATGATTCAAAAGTGACCTGCCTATACAAAGATAAAGACGGTGATTTATGGGTGTCTGCAACAAAAAATCCTGACAGAATATTACGTTTTGACAAATCAGGAAATAAGTTTGTACCTGGTTTGCCTGATACAGATCCTGGTTTGCTTAGCAATATGTCATTTTATTCAATGACAGAAGACTCTTTTGGTACTTTGTGGATAGGATCGTGGGATAAAGGTCTTTTTGCTATAGATAAAAAAACTCTTACCGTAAGCAGGTTTCTGCAGGATGTGGTAAATGAAAAGATATTGCATATACATACAATAATGGAATATGAGCCGGGTTTGCTTTTAATCGGTTCTGACGAGGGTTTGACTTTTTATTCAATTAATAAAGCCTCCGGGCTGGATAACAGTAAGTTGCAATTGAAGGAAAAAAGCTTGTCTAACAAGTTTGTTTATCCTGTATATAAAGACAGAGAAGGAGGGCTGTGGGTAGGCACTTATTATGGAGGTATAAATTACTCATCTCCAAACAGAAATAATTTCAGATCGTATATACATGATCCCGATAAAAACTCAATTAGCGGTAAAGTCTTGAGTAATATGTCTGAAGATAGTAAAGGTAATATCTGGATTGGTACAGACGATGCTGGTTTAAACTATTATAATACTTCAACCGGACAGTTTACCAAATACAAAACAGGAGGTGATAATCTTTCTTTTCACAATATTCACGGTCTATGTCAGGATGGTGATTATTTATGGATAGGTACATATACAGGAGGGCTTAACTTATTGAATACTAAAACAAACAAGGTTAAGGTTTTCAGATCTGTAAGTTCTGATGTGAATACCATTGACGGAAATAGTATTTATTCGATTTACAAGGATAGTAATTCTGATATTTGGGTAGGTACTATGTGGGGGATAAACAGATATGACAAAAAAACTGAAAAATTTTTTAGAGAGAAAAATACCAATCTTACAACTTTCGATATTTTGCAGGTTGATAATTATTTGTTTTTTGCAACTCAGGGTGGCGGTCTTTACAGGTATGATTTAAAAACAAAAAAATGGAATAATTATTCATATTCATCTAATGACAGAAATTCCTTAATAAGTAATGATGTTTCATGTCTTGCAACAGACAATAATGGTTTGCTTTGGATTGGGACAAATAATGGTATTTGCACTTACAATTTAAAAACGGGCGGTTTCTCAGAGGTTGATGTTGATTTTCCCAGTAACAATATCAGCAATATGATATTTCACAATAATATGCTTTGGGTTACCACTACAAAAGGTCTTGTTTTATATAATCCCCGAAATGAAAGCTACAGGGTTTTTACTAAGGATGATGGCCTGCTAAGCGAACAGTTTACTACTAAGTCTGGTCTTCTTACAAAATCAGGTACTATTTATGTCGGAACCGCACAGGGATTAAACTCCTTCAATCCTTCTCAACTTGTAAATAATCCTTACATTCCTCAAATAGAGATATCAGATTTTTTAATTAACAACAAATCAGTCTCTTTGTCTGAGTATTTCAAAACAGACAAAAAAGGAAAAACCACAATAACACTTCCTTACAGCAAAAATGGATTTAGTATTGAGTATGCTGCACTGAGCTTTTTTGCGCCGGGTAAAAATCAGTATGCTTGTATGTTGGAGGGTTTTGAGGACGATTGGAATTATACGGGAAATCAAAGATCTGCTACTTACACAAATCTTTCTCCGGGAAAGTATGTTTTTAAAGTAAAGGGTAGTAATAACGACGGAGTCTGGAATGACAGTGGTTTGTCTGTAAATATTATTATTACTCCTCCTTTTTGGCTGAACATCTGGTTTAAGATTTTGTACTTACTAATAATATTAGCGGGTTCGTATTACTTTCTTAAATATCTGAAAAAGAGACAGGAAGAAAAGCAAAAAGAGGAGATTGAAAAAATTAAATCTGAACAGGAAAAAGAAGTTTATAATGCAAAGATCAACTTTTTCACATCAATTGCACACGAAATACGTACTCCTGTCAGCCTGATTATTGGTCCACTGGAGAAAATCACTGAAATATCGTCAACTCTGCCTGAAAAAATAAGAGGCGATTTGAATATTATTGAAAGAAATGCTCAAAGACTTCTGTTTTTGGTTAATCAATTGCTCGACTTTCGTAAGATTGAGAGAGAAACCATAACTACTAATATTACAGGAGTAAATATAAATGAGCTGCTTATGAATATCTATGATGAATTTAAACCTTATATGGAATACCGTAATATCAGGTTTGAATACAAAACAGATAATAAGGGTTTTGTAAACAAGACTGATGCTGAAAATTTAAGAAAAGTAATAAGCAATCTGCTTAATAATACCTCAAAATATTCAAAGGATCATGTTGTTTTGGAATTAATAACTGTAGGTATTACAGATAGTTATGAAATAAAAGTAACAGATAATGGCCCTGGCATTTCTCCTGATGAATATGATAATATTTTTAAACCTTTCTATCAGATACCCGGGGTAAATAAACCCGGTACAGGCATAGGTTTATATCTGGTAAAATCGATAGTTGACTCTCTTGGCGGTACTATTATTGTTGATAAAAATCCTGAAGGAGGTTCTGTATTTACAGTTAAGCTGCCTGATAATAATAAGGACAAGTCAGCTGAGGTTTATTCTGTTGAAAATGTTGACCTTATAGAGTCGGAGGAAGATGTAAAAAAACAAAAGCCTGTACTGCTTATACTCGAAGATAACGTAGATATGCAGGAGTTTTTGTGGAAAAATTTCTCAGAAGATTACAGCATTCTTACCGGATATGATGGCAGAGAAGGTATTGAGATTTTAGAAAAAAATGAAGTTGATTTGATAATAAGCGATATAATGATGCCAAACATGGATGGCATAGAGTTTTGTAAAAAAGTAAAATCAAGTTTTCTCTGGAACCACCTGCCCTTAATTCTCCTTACTGCCAAAACTAATATTGCCACAAAAATTGAGGCTATGGAAACCGGAGCAGACGCTTATGTTGAAAAGCCTTTTTCAATAAATTTTCTTACTGCACAGGTAAAAAACCTGCTTGAAACCCGAAAAGCTTTGCAATCAAAATTTGCAGAGACTCCATTTATGACTTTAAAAAGTATGGCAGGCAACAAGGCTGATGAAGAGTTTTTGCTTAAAGTAAATGAGATTATTGAAAAGAATATTTCAAATATGGATTTCTCTGTAGAACATCTTTCTGAAGAACTATGTGTAAGCAGTTCAGGTTTGTATGCTAAAATTAAAACTTTATCGGGTATAACTCCAAATAAGTTGTTGTTACTCGTAAGACTTAAAAAGGCTGCAGAATTGTTATGCCTGAATGATTACAGAGTAAGTGAAGTCTGTTATATGGTAGGTTTTAATAACCCATCATATTTTGCGAAATGTTTTTACAAACAGTTTGGAGTATTACCAAAAGACTTTAAATGTGGTCAGTAAACTT
>CAZFUO010000151.1:0-6158 GCA_964522065.1 uncultured Bacteroidales bacterium
TCCTGAAAAACATCAAGCGATTTTATAGCTGGAAAATCAGTAAGATGAATCCTGTAATAATTTAAGATTTGTCTGAGCAATTCTACTCTTTGATTGTGGTCAAACATGTAAAAATGCATATTGTCAAAACTTATTTGCATTAGTCTGGCAAAGCCTTCAGAATCTTTTGGGCTTAGCCAGGCATTGTGCAAAGGCCTTTCCTGAACAAATACACCACCTGCAAGATCAAAATACCACCCTGATTTTCCACCATCCAGATTAGGGTAAAAACCCATATATCGGCTAAGTTTTATAAGAAACACAAGATGAAAATTTGCAAGACCTTTTTCGCAGAGGTCAAGCAATTGAACCGAGTTAAACAGATATTCAAAAAGAGCCTTATTTGACTCGTTATCTCTGAGTGCTCTGTACAAGACTTCAGATAAAAACATTGCAACAGCACTTTTTGAATTATCAAAAGGAAGGTGCATAAAAGGGTAGAGACTTCTTACTTCTTTAATTCTTTGAAGTTGTCTGCTACCCTTAAATTCAGATTCGATTTCAATAATTGACAAAGGTATAAAGTATGCTCTTTTTAGCTTAGATTTCTTGCTCTGACTATTACTGACAAGAAAACTTGCCCTGCCGAATTCTTCTGTATAAAGATGTACAATATTTGTACTATCGTTGTATGCCAGACAATGCAAGACTATAGCCCTCGATCTGGTAAGCATAATTTAAAAACTTACAGAACCGCCAATAACTGCAGACATTCCGTGAGCTTTGTAAGAATTCCATAGTTCGAAACGCTGATCGAGAACATTATTAACCTGTACAAAAAGAGTTACATCTTTATTTATATTCCAGGAAGCACCTACACTCAGGTCGTGAATATTGTTCATTTTAGATGCAAAGCTGTTTGTATCTGCAGAATATCTTAAAGCAGACAGCTGGTAGTCAGCAAATACAGTTATAAAATCTACTGGTGAAAAATCGAGCCTGTATCTCATTTCCAGTCCAGGAGAATACCATGCCTTGCGACTTACGCCTTTAAGCATTAAATCTATTGCAGCGTCTTTGCTGAAGTTTGCATAATGGTTATACTTAACTTCACCACTAAGTGAAAGTTTATCTTTAACATTGTACAAAATATTTGCTCCACCGCTAAATTTGTTGGAGTTCATGTACATAACACCAAAAATACTGCCATAAGCTCTGTTTATAAAGTCTTCAAATGGTAATCCGTTATAAAAGAAAGGCTTATCATTTGATCTTTCATACCCACCAAATGCATTTAATCTAAGGCTCTTTAATGGTCTGTACTCAACTCCTACCTTTAAATCAAGTGGTTTGTAATAAGAATTTATGCGTACATGCGGATCTAAATAGGGATTTAGTTCAAAGCCTTCTCTGTATGAAGTCGTTACGACTCCGCCATCAAGATCGGCTTTTAATAATAGTCTGTCGCCAATAGGGGCAACTGCAGATGCCTTGAGATTGTATTTAACTCTTTCGTCTTCAAAAGATGGTACACTAATATTTAATCCTGCTGTAATATCCCATTTCTTCACATTAAAACCTACAAACGGATTTAATTCTACCCGGCTTTGTGATGCAAATGAATTAGTGTAATCAAGAGGATTGTTATAGAAGTCTTCATTCAGATAATATGAGACGGGTTTTCTATATGAAAATCTTCTGATATTACCTTTTACTCCAAGGTGAAATTTGTCGTTTAAGTCTAACCTGATATCTCCAAATGCAAGTATTTCTTTTTCTTTTCCACCCTTGTTTGCATCTGCAGGCATAGTAGCATGTTGAATTCCTCTGCCGAGTCTGAAGAAATGTCCTTCAAGACCCAGGTTCCAGTTAAAAATACTTTGTGCTTTTCTTGAACTAAACCCTAAAGAATATTTCAGATCTGAAGACCATTGTGTATTAGCCAGTTCCGGATAAGAAATTGTGGTATCAGGTAACATAAGCGGAGTTTTCCAGGTTCCATAATAATTCCAGGAATTATATTTTTCCGAAAGGCTGACTTTCAATTCATGCTCCGGCAAATTTAATTTGTAATTTACCATCAATCTGTTTTTGTTCATCATGGCTCTGTCTTTTACACCCATGCTATTTGTAATTTCTCCAAAAACAGAATTGTGCATCAACCTTAAATCAAGCGAATGCTTCTTTGTACGAAGGAAATTTAATTGACCATCTCCGATAAAAGCAAGTTTACTGCCAGCTCCGATTCTTAAAAAACCAAGTTTGTTTTGTGAAGGAAATTCTGATTTTACACCTGGAGCCGGCAACGGTAAATATTCTCCTTTAACATTTGAAGGCTTACCGGTTAAGTAAAAATCTGAATTTCTTTTTTCAAGTGTAAAGCCCTCAGGCTCTGGTAATACAATAATTTTTTCTTTAGAGTCAACTTCCGGTTTATACTCTTTTTCCAAAATCAGGTCACGCTGAATGGTATCTTTCTTTGCAGTCTGAGCAAAAACAGTAATGCCGTAAATGCAAATCAGAAATATTATAATGACGCGCTTGTTCATATTTTGAATTTTTATTTATCAATAACACTTAAACGGCTCTCTATCATTTCGGCAATATCATCATCACCATGATAGTTTTCTTTCAGACTCAACAGATACTGCTTAGCCTGAAACTTGTCTTTTTTCTTTATGTTTATATCAGAAAGCAATATGAAACCTCTTGCCAACCAGTATGAATGCGGAGTTCCGGCCTGTATAAAGTCCTGAACCATTTTTTCGGATTCACTCGAAGAACCTTGCCTGAAAATCAAATCAGCTAGTAAATATTTTGATTCAGCACCTATTGCAGAGCTAACTTCAACAGCTGTTTTTTGTAAATCTGTTTTAGCTAGAGCATCTTGTTTCTTATTCAAATAACTTTTTGCTCTGTAATACAATATTTCTTTCAGAATTTCTTTGTCTGAGTTTTTATCGAGTATAAGTGCAGTTGCATTCTCAATAACCTGATTGTCATTTTTCAATTGATAATTACATCTTATCATGCCTGCTAAAGCTCCGGATTTTTCAGCCTGATCTTTTGCCTTATCTTTTAGAAGGGCAAAGTACTTTAGAGCTGATTGATAATCTTTTTCTTCGTAGAATATTTCAGAAAGGTTGTCAAGTGCTTCGTTTTGAAATCTGTTTCCGTTGTTAAGTGCTACCTTTTCTAGATAAGATTTTGCTAGTTCTGTTTTGCCAGAACCCAGATTAAGTTTGCCCAGGTGATAGTTGCAATCTATAACAAACCTACCATCAGGATATTTATTCAGATAGCTTTCAAAAGCATTTTTAGCCTTTTCATTATTACCTTCCATAAGTAAATTTTCAGCAGCCAGCCAGGCCAGAGAATCTTGTTCGCTGATTTCTATATTTACAGGAGTTGAAAGATTTGAGGTATAATCAATATATTCCGAAACCGTATTGTTTGTAACGTGAATCATTTTAAGGTCACTTAAGGCCATTTTTGATTCGTCAGTACCGGGATAGTTTTCAATAACTTTCTTATAAGCAGCCGCAGCCTTATCTGAGTTACCCAAATTATAGTATAAAAGACCTATCTGAATACCTGCTTTGGCAGCAAGAGTACTTTGAGGATATCTGTCAAGCAACTGAGAAAAAGTCTTTATTGCCAGATCATTTTTTTTCATAGCCATGCATGCTTTTGCAGCCTCAAATAAAGCGTCGTCAGCATAAGATGATCCTGGAAATTTATTGTCAAACTGGCTTAGCAGATTGTATTTTTCCTGATGCATTTTTCTTAGTCCCATAGTATATGCCTTTTGATATACAGCATAGTCATTACCTTGTCCTGAGACTTTGTCTGCATCCTGATAAAACTTCTCAGCTTTATCATAATTTTTAGTGGCAAAACTGCAATCGCCCATTCTGTTTAAAGCGTCTGCATATCTCACATCTTCTTTTATGCCATTTAGCTTTATAAATTTATCGAATGATTTCTGAGATTCGGTATAGTTTTTCTGGTTAAAATTAATGTATCCCAGATTGTATAATGCAGATGGATAACTTCTTAATTTTGTTGTATTTGCATCGGCCATATATTTCTTAAGATCTGATGCAGCACTTGTGAAGTTCTTCAGCTGATAATTTGCTTCGCTTCTCCAGAACAGAGCTTCAGAGTTTGAATACTTTATGCTATTAGAAAGCTTAATTGATTCATCAAGATATCTTACCGCGGTTTCGAAGTTTTTATTATCAATTTCAACTATTGAGATCATTAACAAGACCAGAGATCTGGCTTTTAATGTTTTTTCGTCAGGATTTGAAATCGATTCATATACTGAAAGAGATTTTACGTATTCACCTGAGTTATAGTATGTGTCTGCAAGAAAACCTTTTATGGCATTAACTTTGTCTGATTCAGGAAATTCTGTTATAAATTTAGTAAAGGCAAGTATCTTGTTTTCAAAAGAAGATTCAGCTATATCGTTTAAAACAACAGCATAGTTGTAAGATGATTTTTCTTTTATGCCTCTGTCGAAAGTTTGATCTGCAGCTTTCTCAAACCATATAACAGCATCTGTGGTCTGCTTTTTTCTAAGATAGACAAGCCCTAGGTGAAATGCCGCACTTTGACCGGTAACGTTGTCAAGATTAGCGACATCTGAAAGTCTGGTTATTGCTCTGTCATACTCACCGGCTATGTAGTTTAGTACTCCGATTCTGTATTTGTCAGAGTTGATTATCTGAGGATTAAGTGACAGATATTCTCTGTAATAAGTTCTTGAAGCATCGTAATCGTTGTTATCATAGCAGGCTGCTCCTAGTAGTCTGAGTAATTCTGTTTTTTGCACAGGATCGGGGCTGCCAGACAATAAACTCTTTGCAAGTTCTATAGATTTGTCGAGTTTACCTTCAGAATAAAGCAATTGCGCATTAAAGTACGGAACCACTGCCCCGAATTGCTCGTTACCATCAAATTTTGAAAACCCTTTTGCTGCCTCTGATGAATTGCCGCCGGCATAGTCGATATAGGTGTTAAAATAACTGGAAGATGCGGCATACCTGCTTTCACCACTTGCAAGCTCTGTGAAAATCTTTCTTGCTGTCTGGAAATCTCCAAGTTGCATTGAAACATATGCATACCTGAAATTGTAATCCAGTTTATCTTTTTTACTCAGTGAAAGCTCGGGGCTTCTTTTGAAAAATTCAAGAGCGTCTTTAAACTGACCTGCATTCATTGCTGAACAACCAAGCAAATAAAATGCTTTTTCAGTAAACGGAGATACCGGATATTTCTTAATAAAATCTATCAGCAATACGCTGGTTTCTCTTTTGTTTAACTCGTAGGCAGATACCGCCTGCATAAAATACGCTTCTTCGAGATGAACATCAGAGCCTGATTCTTCTATCCATGTAGATACAGACCTGAAACAGCCCGAAAACTCTCCTTCATTGTACTGTGCTGTCGCCAGATTGAATAAAAAATCCCTGTCTCCCTGTGGCGAACTGTGCTGTGCACGTACCACAAAACCTAAAAAGAACAGAAATAATGTTGCGGTAAGGATTTTCTTCATTTGTTTTCTTTTAAAAACGCAATTATACCCTTTTTTATTGAATTTAGACCGAAATCATCAGGTGAAATAGTGTTAATAGAAATGAAAAAAGCTTCAGAAACGTCATCGTCTGCTTTTAAATTCTCAAAATTTTCAACCCTGCAAATATATAATAAGTCTAATGTGTTGATAATCATACCTGAGTACATGTACTCATTAGGTAATGACGTAAAAAGCTCTGCTTTTGTTACATCAAGATTCAATTCTTCTTTAATTTCCCTCTTAAGTGCCTCTTCTGCAGTTTCTCCAATATCTACGAAACCGCCCGGCAAATCGAGTGTTCCTGCAGCAGGATCTTTTTTCCTTCTGCAAACCAGCAGATTCCCTTTTTCATCTTGTATAAAACAAGCGACAGCTGCAGATACATTTGCATAATATACAAATGAACAATCATCACATTTTTTAGATTTTTCGTTGTTGATTTGCCATCTGTCCGAGCCGCACACAGGGCAAAAAGAGAATTTTTTTAGAGGATGTGAGTGCATGGCAGTAATATTAAAAATACAAAAGCCGACATTTACTGCCGGCCTTAGGCTCTTCAGGTAGGACTTGAACCTACGACCCTCTGATTAACAGT
>CAZFUO010000152.1:0-6099 GCA_964522065.1 uncultured Bacteroidales bacterium
GCATAAGTAACAATTCTTCTGGCAAGTGCACCTGCAATCTGCCTGATAAGGATTGTTTTTCCGCTGTAGTCCGATTTTAAAAGCACAGTTGATCTTTCGTTTTCTATACTGGCTTTTGGTAGCCATGCAGCCATGAAATTTCCTTTCTGATGACTGTAATGAGTTATCTTACCTTCGTCAGGAAACCAATTGGCGTGAACGTTTACAATAGACATGAAAATAGAAATCTGAATTCTATCTTCTTTTAGAAGGCCTTGTTCGAAGGTTTTTTCAATAACTACAATTTTTCCGTCGGCAGGAGCCAGTATTTCTCCCGGATTTGCTTTTACAATTCTTTTTGGACTTCTGAAAAAATTGGTGACAAAAAGAAATAAAAAAACAGAAGGGACAAATATAATTACAAAAGCAAGATGCCCTCCGATTATCCATATAAGGAGATCGACCATACTTAAAATAAAAAATAACCAAAGTAGAATTTTTCTACCTTCCTTATGTATGGTCATCCCAAAGGTTCTCTTCATTAGTCCTTTTTATCTTTCTGGTTGTGGCCACAAAATTACTTTTTATTAATCATATAGCAAAATCTTTAATTTTTTTAAGGTTTGGCTTTTTTCTATCAGGTTAATTGGGCTATCTTTAAGACTTACAATTATTGATTTTTATATATTTATATATAGTTGATTATGACTCCATTCGTACATTTGCACGTACACTCACAATACTCTATTCTCGATGGACAAGCTTCAGTTCAGGCTCTGGTAGATAAGGCTGTTAAAGATGAAATGAAGGCTATTGCCCTTACCGATCATGGATGCATGTTTGGTATAAAGGAGTTCTTTAACTATGTTAAAAAAAAGAATGCAGGTAAAAATGAAGCTGACTGGTTCAAACCAATAATTGGTTGTGAGGTCTATGTTGCCCGCAACGGTCGGTTTAATCAAAGAAAAGAAGTTAAAGAAGATGCCAGAGGATGGCACCTTATATTATTAGCTAAGAACTATCAGGGATACAAAAATCTTTTGAAAATTGTTTCAAATTCATGGGCTGAAGGCTATTATTATTGTCCCAGAACAGATCATGAACAGCTCGAAAAGTATCACGAGGGACTTATTGCATCTTCTGCGTGTCTTGGTGGTGAGATACCCCGTTATGTAGCAGATGGCAGAATGAAGGAGGCAGAAGAGTCTGTGCAATGGTTTAAAAGCGTTTTTGGAGATGATTTTTATCTTGAGTTACAGCTGCACAAGCCAACAGTTCCGAATGCATCACAGGATACTTATCCAAAGCAAAAAGAAGTAAACTCGCACTTAATTGAATTAGCAAGAAAGTATGATGTAAAACTTATAGGTACCAACGATGTTCACTTTGTTGACGAAGAACATGCTGAGGCTCACCATAGGCTGATTTGCCTTAACACTGGCAGAGATCTTGATGATCAGTCAGGTATGGCATATACTAAACAGGAATGGCTTAAGACTCAGGAAGAGATGAACCAGGTATTTGGTGAAATGCCTGAAGTTATGCTGAATACTCTTGAAATTGCAGATAAAATTGAACATTATTCAATTGATCATGATGCAGTTATGCCTAACTTTCCTTTGCCTGAGGGTTTTTCTAATGATAATGAGTATTTAAGATATCTTACCTACAAGGGAGCCGAAAAGGTTTATCCTGAAATAACAGATGAAATAAAAGAAAGACTTGATTTTGAGTTAGATGTTATTTCGAGTATGGGATTTCCTGGTTATTTTCTTGTTGTACAAGATTTTACTACTGCTGCAAGAGATATGGGTGTATCTGTAGGTCCGGGTAGAGGATCGGCCGCTGGTTCGGCTGTTGCTTTTTGTCTGGGTATTACAAAAATTGACCCGGTAAAGTACGACCTGCTGTTTGAGCGTTTCTTGAATCCCGATCGTATTTCAATGCCCGATATTGATATTGACTTTGATGATGATGGCAGGGGTGAGGTGCTAAGGTGGGTAGAAAAAAGATATGGTAAAGAGAAGGTAGCTCATATTGTTACTTATGGTACTATGGCAGCCAAGTCTGCTATTAAAGATGTTGCAAGAGTACAAAAACTTCCTTTGTCAGAATCGGACAGATTATCAAAACTGGTTCCTGATAAACTTCCTGACGGGAAAAAAGTTAATCTTAAAGCAGTTATAGATTTGGTTCCTGAACTGAAGGCTGCTGCAGAGTCAAATGATCCTGTGCTTAGAGATACTATGAAGTATGCTCAGATGCTTGAAGGTAATGTTAGGAATATAGGTGTGCATGCATGCGGTGTAATTATTGGCCGTGATGATATATCAGATTGGGTGCCTTTAAGTACTGCTGACGATAAGGAAACCGGTGAGAAACTGATGGTTACTCAGTACGAAGGTTCTGTTATCGAAGAAACCGGAATGATCAAAATGGACTTCCTTGGGCTAAAAACGCTTTCAATTATTAAGGATGCTCTAGAAAATATTCGTTTATCCAGAGGTGTAACTATTGATATCGATGCGGTTTCGCTGGAAGATGAAAAGACTTATGAATTATACAGTTCGGGTAATACAGTTGGCACTTTCCAGTTTGAGTCTCCGGGTATGCAAAAGTATCTGAGGGAGTTAAAGCCTTCAAAATTTGAGGATTTGATTGCGATGAATGCTTTGTACAGGCCGGGCCCTATGGAATACATACCGCAGTTTATTGCAAGAAAGCATGGCAGGGAGCCTATTGAGTACGATATTCCTGTTATGGAAAGATACCTTAAAGATACTTATGGTATTACTGTTTATCAGGAACAGGTGATGTTACTTTCAAGATTGTTGGCCGGCTTTTCAAGAGGTGATTCTGATGAATTGCGTAAGGCTATGGGTAAGAAGATTATAGACAAGCTGAACAAGCTTAAACCCAAGTTTCTTGAAGGTGGAAAAAATAATGGACATGATATTGAAAAACTGGAGAAAATATGGTCTGACTGGGAGAAGTTTGCTTCTTATGCTTTTAATAAGTCTCATGCAACCTGCTACTCATTAATTGCTTATCAGACTGCCTGGCTTAAGGCTAACTACCCTTCTGAATATATGGCTGCTGTTTTGAGCCGAAGTGTAAGCAGTATAACTGATATTACCAAATTTATGGATGAATGTCGGTCTATGGGCATTCAGGTATTGGGTCCGGACATTAATGAGTCTAATTTCAGATTTACTGTAAATAAGAAAGGTGATATCAGATTTGGTCTGGGTGCTATAAAAGGAGTGGGAGAGGGTGCAGTAAGGGCGATAATTGAAGAAAGATCAAAAGGAGCATATAAAGATGTCTTTGATTTTCTCGAGAGGGTAAATCTTAATGCATGCAATAAAAAGTCTATAGAGTCTATTGCAATGGCTGGCGGTTTCGACACTTTTGAACATATTAGTCGTGAGCAGTTTGTTGCTGAAAATGGGAAGGGTGAAACTTTTCTCGATCAACTGATAAGGTATGGTAACAAGCTGCAGTTTGACAAGGCTCAGGTGACCAATTCTTTATTTGGTGGAGATAATGAGGTGCAGGTAGCAAAGCCTGAATTGCCTAAAGTTGAGAGATGGCCAGAACTAATAAGATTGAACAAAGAAAAAGAATTGGTTGGAATGTATTTGTCTTCACATCCGCTTGATAGCTTCTCAGTGGTTATGAAGTATATATGCAATACTACTATGGATGATATAAAACAGGGTAATCTGGTTCCAAATAAAGATTTGCTTTTTGGAGGTATTGTTACTGATGTAAGGGAAAGGACCAGCAAGAAGAATGAGTTATTTGCATTTGTTACAATTGAAGATTATACCGGTGCGGTAGAACTTCCTTTTTGGGCTAAAGAGTATGTTGAATTTGGTAAGTATTTAAGGCCACAAATGTTTCTAATGCTTAGAGGAAACTGGCAGGGCAGGACATATAAACCTCAGGAAATGGAATTGAAGGTTAAGTCTATTACTCTTTTGCAGGAAGTTCTCGAAAATGGTGTGGAAAAAATCAATTTGTCTCTGCCTTTGTCATCTGTTAACAAGGCTATGATTGAAGAGTTTTATGATGAAGTCATGGCTTTCCCCGGTAATACAAGTTTGTCATTTACCATAACTGATTATGATGAAGAAATACCGTTTAAAATAGATCTGTTTAGCAAGACTTTACAGGTTAATCCCTCTAAAAAACTTATTGAATATTTTGAGGGGCTTGAGTTTGTTGATGTAAAAATAAATCAGTCATAGGCCTTTTAGCTGATGATTTTTTCTTATTTTTACAGACCTTTTTAATAATGAAACTTAAAAAAATATACAGATATGGCTATTGTAATAACAGATTCTAATTTTGATGAGCTACTTAGTGCTGAATTACCGTTGGTTGTCGATTTTTGGGCTGAATGGTGCGGTCCTTGCAAAATGATTGCTCCTGTAGTTGAGGAACTGTCTTCAGAGTACTCCGGTAAAGTAAATATCGGAAAAATGGACGTTGATGATAATAACGAGATTGCAACTAGATATGGTATCAGAAATATCCCGACTATTTTATTCTTTAAAAATGGTCAACTGGTTGACAAGCAAGTCGGCGCAACTCAAAAGGGTGCATTGGCACAGAAAATAGAAGCATTGCTTTAATTAGTGATAAGTTTTTAGTGATTAGTTTTTAGTGGTCTTGTTTAGGGATTTGGTGGAAAATATCGAACGTAATACTAAGCATTTAGTGAGCCCGGTAAACGTTTGACAATTTGTGAACTTTATGAAAGATATCATTTATTGCTTAACACTCGCGCCAGACATTAAAAACTAAAAACTAATCACTAAAAACTAATCACTCTTTTCCCATCTTCTTCTACTGTTATATAGACTTTTATACAGTCATCAGGTAAAAGGCTCTCTATTTTTTCAGGCCATTCGATGAAACATTTGTTTCCGCTGTAGAAATACTCCTCATATCCAAGATCGAATGCTTCTTCTGCTGTTTTTAATCTGTAAAAATCAAAATGGAAAATAGGTTTACCGTTTGGTAAAGAGTATTCGTTTATTATTGCAAATGTAGGACTGTTTATAACATCTTTTATTCCAAGATTTTCACAAATAGATTTTATAAATGTTGTTTTACCGGCTCCCATGCTTCCATAAAATGCAAAAATATTTTTTCCGACAGTTAATTCTGTGAATTTGGCTGCAGCTAGATTAATATTTTCGAGAGAGTCAATTTTAATCTTCATTTTATACTTTTTTTGGTTCGAGTGTTATTATTGGAATCAGCATTTCTTCAAGTGAAATACCTCCATGCTGGAAAGTATCTTTGTAATAAGATGCGTAATAGTTATAATTGTTTGGATAAGCGAAGTAATCGTTGTCAGATACAAAAATATAAGTAGAGCTTACATTTGGACTTGGCAATCCGTGCTTGTCGGGGTTTTTAATTTCAAATACTTTTTTTGGTTCGTAGTTAAGATTTTTACCGATTTTATATCTCAGGTTAGTATTTGTGTTTTTGTCTCCTATTACTTTTACAGGATTATCTACTCTGATAGTTCCGTGATCTGTAGTCAAAATAATCCTGACTTTTTGATCTGCCAGAAAATCAATCAATTCTGAAATTGCTGAGTGTTTGTACCATGATTCTGTTATAGACCTGTAAGCTGCCTCAGAACTTGCCAGTTCTCTAATCATTTTTGACTCTGTCCTGGCATGAGAAAGCATATCTATAAAATTAAACACAATGACGTTAAGAGGAGTGTTTAAAAGAGATTTTGCTTTTTGCAAAAGCTTTTCACCGGCCTGATTATTGTTTATTTTGTTATAGCTAAATTCAAATTTCCTTCTGAATCGCTCCAATTGGGTTTTTATAAGCGGAGATTCATTTAAGTTTTTTCCTTCTTCGTCATCTTCATCTACCCATAGTTCAGGGAACATTTCCTGAATTTTAATAGGCATTAGTCCTGAAAATATTGAGTTTCGGGCATATTGAGTTGCAGTAGGTAAGATGCTATAGTACAGTGATTCGTCTATATTGAATCTGTCTCCCAGTTGTCTTCTTATTACCTGCCACTGGTCAAATCTGAAATTGTCTATAAGTATAAAAAAAACAGTTTCGCCTGCATCAAGG
>CAZFUO010000153.1:0-6025 GCA_964522065.1 uncultured Bacteroidales bacterium
CATCGTGGTACAATAAATGTTAGTAGTGAGGTCGGAATGGGTACAGTCTTTGAAACAAGATTTAAACTGTCTACCGAACATTTTGAAGATATTGACGAGGTTATAATAAAAAATGAGTCGAGTTTGCTTGATGTACTGCCTGATTCTAAACCGCTTTTGCCCGATCAGGAGGAGACAATAAATACTGAGCATCAACCATTGTTGTTGGTAGTTGAAGACAATCTTGAACTCAGAACCTTTCTCACCTCTGTGCTCTCTAAAAAATACAGAGTTGCTGATGCACCTGATGGATTAGCAGCCTGGAATACAATTGGTAATCTCATGCCTGATTTCGTGGTTTCTGATTTAATGATGCCGGTAATGGACGGAATGGAACTAACAAAACGCATTAAGAGTGATGAAAGAACCTGTCATATACCTGTTATTTTATTAACTGCAAAATCAGATTTTGAATCTAAGATGGAAGGTATGCAGGCAGGAGTCGATGATTATATAACTAAACCATTTAGTGCTGCTTACCTTGAAGCAAGAATTGAGAATATTTTCATGCAAAGGGGTATTCTTCAGGAAAAGTTCAGACAGGATATTATTGCTTCTAAGCCCTCAAGCATTAAAATACCTGATAATGTACAGTCACAGGATACAATCTTTTTAAAGAAGATTATGGAATATATGGAAGAAAATATGTCAAACAGCGAACTTACTGTTGAAATGCTGGTTTCGGTTGCCGGTATGGGAAGGACTGTTTTCTTCAATAAACTTAAAGGTTTGTTAGGTATATCTCCGATAGAATTTATAAAGGAAACCAGAATAAAAAGAGCGGCACAATTGCTCGAATCCGGTAGATTTAATGTCTCTGAGGTTAGTTTCCAGATTGGAATGAATGATGCCAGATATTTTAGTAAATGTTTTAAACAAAAGTACGGGGTTACCCCATCTGAATATAAAAACAGACAAAAATAAAGTATGAGCGAAGAAAAGAATACGGGTTTACCCGAAAATGCATTTAGAGAATTAAAAGAGGGAGAAGAATACAAGCCTTTGATGTCGGCAGATAAGAAATACCCTGAGGCAACCGGATGGTCAGTAACGTGGGGTTTACTTATGGCTGTACTATTTTCTGCAGCAGCAGCATACCTTGGTCTAAAGGTAGGTCAGGTTTTTGAGGCAGCAATTCCAATTGCTATTATTGCTGTTGGTCTGGCAAGTGCAACCAAAAGAAAAAATGCACTTGGAGAGAATGTTATAATACAATCTATTGGTGCAAGTTCTGGCGTAATAGTTGCAGGTGCAATTTTCACTTTGCCTGCACTTTATATTTTACAAGCGAAGTATCCTGACATGACTGTTAACTTCGTCAAGGTTTTTATGAGTTCACTTTTGGGTGGTATTTTAGGAATATTGTTTCTTATACCTTTCAGAAAGTATTTTGTTAAAGAAATGCATGGTAAATATCCTTTTCCGGAAGCAACTGCAACAACTCAGGTGCTGATTTCGGGTGAAAAAGGTGGAAGTCAGGCTAAACCTTTATTAATTTCAGGTCTTATCGGTGGTTTATACGATTTTATTGTTGCTTCATTTGGATTGTGGAGCGAATCGTTTACTTCAAGAGTTTTGCCTTTTGGAGAAGCAATAGCAGATAAAGCTAAGGTGGTTTTCAAAATAAATACAGGTGCTGCAGTACTTGGTTTAGGATACATAGTTGGTTTGAAGTATGCCGCTATAATATGTGCGGGTTCGGCGTTAGTTTGGTGGATAATCGTTCCTATACTTGCACAGCTCGGTGATGTGAATCTGCATATGTTAAACCCCGCTATAACTTTGGGTATAAGTGATATGTCTGCAGAACAGGTTTTCAGTAGCTATGCCAGACATATTGGTATAGGAGGTATTGCAATGGCTGGAATTATAGGAATCATACGTTCATGGAGCATTATTAAAGGTGCTTTAGGCCTGGCGTCAAAAGAACTAAAAGGTGGTAATGCCGGTGATGCAAAGATAGTTGAACCTCGTACTCAGAGAGATTTGCCAATGAAGATTGTGGTTATCGGAGTAATAGCTACTTTAATAATTGTACTGCTGTTTTTCTATTTTGGAGTTATGGAGTTCAATTTACTTCATGCCATTGTAGGAATTCTGGTTGTTGGGATTATCGCTTTTTTATTTACAACCGTTGCCGCAAATGCAATAGCAATAGTAGGAACAAATCCTGTTTCGGGGATGACACTTATGACCCTGATTCTGGCCTCAGTTATTATGGTTGCGGTGGGTCTGAAAGGAACAAGTGGAATAGTTTCTGCATTAGTTATGGGTGGTGTTGTATGTACAGCATTATCTATGGCCGGCGGTTTCATTACAGATTTAAAAATTGGTTATTGGCTGGGAAGCACACCTGCAGTTCAGCAAAAATGGAAATTTCTTGGAACACTGGTCTCTGCAGCTACAGTTGGCGGGGTTTTGATAATACTAAATAAGACCTATGGTTTTGTTGGAGATGATGCACTTGTTGCACCTCAGGCGAATGCTATGGCAGCAGTTATCGATCCCCTAATGTCCGGAACCTCGGCTCCATGGATACTCTACGGTATAGGAGCATTACTTTCTATAGTACTTACATTCTTTGGAATTCCGGCACTAGCTTTTGCACTCGGTATGTTTATTCCATTAGATCTGAACTTGCCACTACTTGTAGGCGGATTAATAAACTGGTACGTAATTACGAGAAGTAAAGACAAAGAAGTCAATACAGAAAGAGGTGAGTTTGGCACTCTTATTGCTTCCGGATTTATTGCTGGAGGTGCCTTAATGGGCGTTGTAAGTGCAG
Organism: uncultured Bacteroidales bacterium; assembly: GCA_964522065.1. Lineage (GTDB taxonomy): Bacteria > Bacteroidota > Bacteroidia > Bacteroidales > UBA1402 > UBA8389. The sequence continues at coordinate 2,825 of CAZFUO010000153.1, forward strand.
CAATAAGATTTGGTGGTGTAAATATGGTCTTAACTGAGTGGGTTGAAACCAACGCTGCTCAATGGACTTCACTGGGAATGTATCTGATGCTGATTGGATTTTTTGTTTGGTATGTGGTGAGGAAGAAGGGGGAGTAGTGATTAGTTTTTAGTGATCAGTGATCAGTTTTTAGTGATTAGTTTTTAGTGGGGGCGGGAAGATGATGGTTTTAATGCCAGGCGGCTTTGCCTTAATGCCAGACGGCTTCGCCTTAATGCCAGACGCTGCGCTAAATGCCAGGTAGATGCGCTATTGTTTTCAAAAGAAAATGAATAAAATTTCACCTCACATATAAAATTTAAATAAATCGATTTAGACGTCGTCTATATAGCAAGCACTCTTTTTGCATAGACGACGTCTAATTAGCGGTTTTTAAAAAACAGTTACCAATTAAGAATATTTGCATGAGGACACCAATGGAAGTTTCCCGATAAAGCGGATTAAGAGTATGATTAGTTATAAATCGAGTCAACTTACTTCAGGGATAAAGACAGAAAAAGTCAACCAAAATCAGATAAATACACAAAAACCACCCCCCAAAAAGTATTAGTATAAACTTTTCAAACTATAAGTATAAACTTCTCAAACTATAAGTATAAACTTTTTCAACTATAAGTATAAACTTTTTTAGTTGTAGCGGGCAGCTTTAAAGCACTTACAAGTAGTTAGAGATTAGATGAAAATAATGTTCCATCCCACTAAAAACTAATCACTAAAAACTTAAAACTAATCACTATCACTTACTCCCACTCAATTGTCGCCGGTGGTTTCGAAGAAATATCGTAAGTTACACGGTTTACACCTTTTACTTTGTTTATGATTTCGTTAGAGACTTTAGCCAGAAACTCGTAGGGTAGGTGAGCCCAGTCTGCAGTCATTGCATCGGTTGAAGTTACTGCTCTTAATGCAACTGCATTTTCGTATGTTCTTTCGTCACCCATTACACCAACAGACTGGATTGGAAGCAATATTACACCTGCTTGCCATACTTTGTCGTATAAATCCCATTCACGAAGGCTGTTAATAAAGATTGCATCGGCCTCCTGGGCAATTCTTACTTTTTCTTCTGTGATGTTGCCAAGTATTCTGACAGCAAGGCCGGGGCCGGGGAATGGTTGTCTTTTAATAAGGTGAGGCATCATGCCCAGTTCAATACCAACCTTACGCACTTCATCTTTAAAAAGTAAACGAAGTGGTTCGCAAAGTTTTAATTTCATTTTTTCCGGCAAACCGCCTACGTTATGGTGTGACTTGATTACAGTGCCTGTTATCGAAAGAGATTCAATACAATCCGGGTAAATTGTTCCCTGGGCCAGCCATTTAACATCCTGGATTTTTTTTGCTTCTTCATCAAATACGTCTATAAAACCTTTGCCAATAATTTTTCTTTTTTGTTCAGGGTCTGTAACACCCTCAAGTTCTGAATAAAAACGTTTTTTGGCATCAACTCCAATAACATTAAGTCCTAAATGTTCGTAGTCGTCCATTACGTTTTGAAATTCATCCTTTCTAAGCAATCCGTGATCAACGAATATACAGGTTAGATTTTTTCCAATTGCTTTATTTAACAAAACCGCGGTCACTGAAGAGTCTACACCTCCCGATAAGCCAAGAACCACTTTGTCGTCGCCTAATTGACTTTTTAATTCTGCAACTGTGGTTTCGATAAATGAAGCAGGAGACCAGTCTTTAGAACAACCACATATATTCAGGAAGTTATCCAAAAGTGTGGTTCCGTCAAGTGTGTGAAATACTTCAGGGTGAAACTGAACACCCCAGGTTTCTTCACCCTTTACGTGATAAGCTGCTACAGGTACATCTTTTGTGGATGCAATAATTTCAAAATTTTCAGGAATATTTGTGATGGTGTCACCATGCGACATCCAGATTTGAGAATTTTTGCTGAAACCCTCAAGAAGTCTGTTGCCTTCTTTAAAACTTTCAATGTTTGCTCTGCCGTATTCTCTTGATCCGGCTGGCTGCACTTTTCCACCTGCATCGTGAGCAATTAGTTGAGCACCGTAACAAATACCAAGAACAGGATACTTTCCTCTTAGTTTTGTAATATCTGTTTTAAAAGCTGACTCATCGTAAACAGAAAAAGGACTACCAGAAAGTATTACTCCTTTTACGTCTTTTGCATCGTAAGGGAACTTGTTGTAAGGTAATATCTCACTGTAAGTGTTTAATTCTCTTACTCTTCTTGCTATCAATTGTGTGGTTTGTGAACCAAAATCCAGAATAATTATACGTTCTTGCATAGGTGAAAATTTGGCACAAAAGTACTGAAAATTTTATAAAGCTTTATCTGATATTTCCTTACATCAAACAATAAAATTGGTTTTATGTAGTTTATACTGGAAAATATAATCAGAATATATGTAATATAGCTGGTAATTTTCAACAAATAAATACCTCAAAAATGAAGAATATTAAAACCGTGATTATAATACTCATTGTCATCGTGTTTGCTTCCTGCAGGAGTGCATGCGGATGTTGATATTTATTCCTAAAAAAAAGGAGAAAATATTTAGTTTTTTAAAGCATTTTATGTAATTTTGCGGTCGAATTTAATTACACACTTATAATAAGCTATAACAATGATTAAGGTAGGTATTAACGGCTTTGGCCGAATTGGCCGCTTGGTTTTCCGTGCAGCACAGGAGAGAAACGATGTTCAGATCGTTGCAGTAAATGATCCATTCCTGGATTTGAATTACCTGATTTACATGTTGAATTACGACACTGTACATGGTAAATTTCAGGGAACAGCCGAAAACAAAGACGGCAAATTGTTCATCAATGGAAACGAAGTAAAATTCTTTGCTGAAAAAGATCCTGCAAATATTGCATGGGGATCTGCAGGTGCTGACTATGTAGTTGAATCTACAGGTGTTTTCACAACTATCGACAAAGCTTCTGCTCACATCGCAGGAGGTGCTAAGAAAGTTGTAATCTCTGCTCCTTCAGCTGACGCTCCTATGTTTGTTTGTGGTGTAAACCTTGACAAATACACAAGTGACATGAACGTTGTTTCAAATGCTTCATGTACAACTAACTGTCTTGCTCCAATGGCAAAAGTTATCAATGACAAATTTGGTATCGTAGAAGGTTTGATGACAACTGTTCACGCTGCTACAAATACACAGAAGACTGTAGATG
>CAZFUO010000154.1:0-5978 GCA_964522065.1 uncultured Bacteroidales bacterium
GCTTCAGCAGGCCTTGGTCCGTCAAAAGACTTATCAAGAACAGGTACAGCCAATTATTATCTGGTTGGAAAAGACGTTTCAATAACTCAAAACGAAGGCAAAGCAATTGGTACATTTATTATGGCCTCAATCGAAAAGGAAATGCAGGACAGCCTTGCAACCAAAATACTCTGTTCAAAAACCACAATAGAAAATTACTGTCTTTTTGAAGCACCAAAAGACGGTATTTATTTATTTAAATATTTTGACGGAACCGCTTCTGTAAGTCACAAACAATCATGTAAAGCTGGTACTAACGCTGTTAGTATGTACGCAACAAACAATCAGAACATGAACATATATTCTGAAAACGGAATGTTGGTAGGTACAATAAGACTCGAAGATTAAACAGATATAAGCATAAAAAAAAGAAGCAGTTCATTTTGAATTGCTTCTTTTTTGTGCGTCTGAAGGGACTCGAACCCCCACGCCTCTCGGCACCAGATCCTAAGTCTGGCGTGGCTACCAATTACACCACAGACGCATTCTGTATTTAGGGACTGCAAAGGTAGTGTAATTTTTGAAAAATCCGAATTTGAGGAGAGAAAAAATCAAAAAAAATTATTTATTCTTCAGAGCCAGGTATTCTCTGGCAGCCTCAATGATAGAATCGATGTTTTTCTCAATATCTTTAGGCTCCATTTTTACATTATAATCCGGAGTTATACCATCTTCAATATGAGCCAGATTCTCATCAAACATAATACATGATGAAAGCCTTAAAATCCATCCGTTAGGTAGCTCGAAATTTAAAGGGAAGCCACCACCTCCACCAGTTTTATCGCCCATCAAAGTTACATTGGGCAATTGTTTCATAGTGCAGGCAAAAGCATTTGCCGCACTGTAGCAAAGTCTGTTTGTAAGAACGACAACATTTCTGTCAGACCTTAACCTTTCTGAAGGCTCTAGATAAATAGGATAAGGATCAGAGAAATTATCGTGTTCAGGTCCGTTTTTATGAGAAATATAGCCACTTATAATCTTCTTCTCAGTAAATCTGCCGGCAAGTTTTTGCACATTACTTAAATCACCTCCTGTATTATTTCTGATATCAATTATAATACCCTTACATCCGCTGAATCTTTCAAGTATATAATCAAGTCCCGATTCATTAATACCTGAAGAAAAACTCCTGTAAGTAATATAACCAATACTATCATCAAGCATTTTATACCTTAAACCCGAAGAAATCTTATAATTGTCACCAAGATAAACTTTCTCGATGTTTTCATTAAAATTGTCAGGGTATGCCTGATACCATTTCCAGTATCTTACTACGTCTCTCGAAGAATATAAATTTACATGACCATCTCTGAGCTCACAAAGCATTTCACCAATAATATAGAACAATGAGTCAGAATCAAGATCTTCACTAATCATATTATAATACTTTTCGTGTATTAAATCCCAGTCAACATCTTTTTCTTTAAAAAAGCAATATTTAGTATCGATGGTATTCCAGATCACTTCAAATACCTCCTTGTTGCCTGTAGACTGATAAATATTTTCTCTGCATGAACCAAACGATATTGTTGTCAGTACCATTAGTAAAACGCTTGAAATATTTAATAAATACTTTTTCATATCTACAGTACTTTGAAATACTTAATATATCCTACAGTTAACTGATCAGATAAAATATTAGTGTTAATCTCATTAAGTACACTTACCCTCCCTTCATTCCAATAACTAATTCTGAAACCGCTTTGTTTACCATTTACAGGAATATCAAGATTTAGTTGCTGCACCCAGTGTAACTTGTTATGAAGAGAAGTAAATTTTAATGTGTTATCATAATTGCCCAGATAAAAAATCTCATAATACGATTGAGCATATTCTGGAGAAAAAGCCAGTCCGGCTAGCGCTAAGTTACTATTGTATCTTATACTAACAGGTTTACCCCAAAGGCTAAAACTATACTTTGCCACGCACGACATCCCAATATCTGACATCAATTCAGCCGAACCCGGGTTGTTCCTGGTCTGCCTAATAAACCTGCCACCACCTCTCAATGCAAGAGAAGCACCAGCATCAAACTCAAATCTTTCAGATTTATAAAATTTATAGAGCAAATTACTTCTTACATCAAGTTGAAAGTGATAAAGTGATGAACCTGAGCGAGTAACTGCTAAAGCAGGTAATAACTTCAAATTATTTTGCAGGTACCATTTATATTGACCATTGTCACTTGTTTTTCCAACAGGGCTTTGATTCTCAGAAGAAAAACGCATTGAAAATCCATTATATGAAATAGGAGACAGGTATTCGTCATAAAGATAAGTAGACCCTGCTCCAATTTGCCAGTCAATACTTTTCAGGTAAGCATCCTGAGATGAAACCTGTATTGCAAAACCAAGCAATAAAGTCAGCAGGGTAAATATCTTTTTTTTATTCTTCATCCGGGTCTTTTACATCAAACAATTTCATTTGACCTACAATTTCATCAAGCAAGTCAGTATCGCTAACATCATTTGTATTGTCTTCATCATCATCAAGATCAACCTGACTACCCTCCGAAACTTCCTCAACCTTTTCAGGGAACCGCACAGGCTCAATCTCCCTTATGGTTTCGACATTAAAGGTAGTTATTCGTTTACCTTTTGCCTTGAAGCTTTTTACACTTATAAACTCATCAGCATCAATAATCAGATTTTCCCTGAAACTGTCACCACCTCCGAAAACCACCTCATATCTGGGATAATAAACATCAGAAATGTTGATAAGTTTAGAATTTGAATTATCACCTAAGAAAGATTGAGTTTTAGAAGAAACCTCAAGGTTAAATCTTTTTAAGTAAGGATAATTTTGTTGCTCAGCATCAAACAGGGCAACAGTCCATATTTTATCCTGATCAAACTTCTCAATTCTAAGTATATTATCTTCATAATGATTGCTCAAATCAAAATTAGTCAGATAATACTGACCTGTTTTTGTAATAACCAGTATGCTTTCATCACTTTGAAACTCGCCAAGGTAATTGCCTCTGCCATCATAATTAAGTCTTAAAACATCACTGTCAAACCAGACTTTTCTGCCACCCAGAGTAGAGCCTCCTTTTTGTTTAAGAGTAATCCTGTGGACATCATATTTAGTAAGGATGTTACCCATAGACTGCCTTCCTTTTATTGCAATCTCGCTAAAATCCTTATCAAACTGAAGCTTTTTAATGCGTGGACCAGGCTTTAAAATTGTTTTAATTACTTCAGCCTCACCGTTAGGATTTGCACTAAAATACAAAATTCTCGAACCGGCCAGTCCCTGTGTTAAATCATATTCTTTATCTCTGGTTATACCACCAACAGCAAACCTTTTTATGTAAGAAGCACCATCTTTACCATTACGATAAACCAAATTGTAAATAGTTCTGTTGTCGTTTTTCTTGAAAACATTTACATATAAAATGTTTTTGCCGACAAACATTTTCTCAGCAACTTTTACAACTTTTAGCTTACCGTCTTTGTAAAAAATAATAACGTCATCTATATTAGAGCAAGGACAAACGTACTCGTCTTTTTTCAGTGAGGTTCCGATAAAACCTTCTTCTCTGTTTATATAAAGCTTTTCATTAGCCTCAACAACCTTGGTAGCCTCAATAGTGTCAAAATTTCTGATTTCTGTACGACGAGGGTAATTCTTGCCATATTTCTTTTTAAGATTTTCAAACCACTCGATAGTGTAATTAACAATATTGGCAAGATGCAATTCGGTTTCTTCAATCTGAGCTTTGATAGAAGCAATAAGTTCTTCGGCTTTAAAGGAATTAAACTTCAGGATTCTGCCCATTTTAATTTCCATGAGCTTAAGGATGTCATCCCTTGTTATTTCTCTAACGAAAGTTGGTTTAAAAGGTTCAAGTCTTTTATCGATATGTTTGACAGCCTCATCCATATCCTTGCTATCCTCAAAGCTCTTATCCTTATAAATTCTCTCTTCAATAAATATTTTTTCAAGGCTGTTAGCAAGTAAACTTTCCAGTAATTCATCCCTGTGTATTTCAAGCTCTGTTTTTAAAAGCTGTAATGTTTTATCGGCTGAATATCTTAAAACTTGTGATACATTTAAAAACTCAGGCTTTTCATCTCGTATTACACAACAATTTGGAGAGATACTTACTTCACACTCACTAAATGCGTAAAGTGCATCAATTGTTTTATCAGAAGAAACCCCCGGTGCAAGATGTACAAGAATCTCTACAAATTGAGCAGTATTGTCATCAACCTTTCTGATTTTTATCTTACCCTTTTCGTTGGCTTTAAGAATAGATTCAATTACAGTAGAAGTGGTTTTCCCGTATGGGATTTCTGTGATTACAAGTGTTTTTGAGTCCAGCTTGCTGATTTTTGATCTGACCTTTACAGCACCGCCTCTTTCTCCGTCATTGTATCTTGAAACGTCAATATATCCACCGGTTGGAAAATCAGGATAAAATTCGAAATCCTCACCCCGCAGATATGCAACAGAAGCATCTATCAGTTCATTAAAATTGTGAGGAAGTATCTTAGAAGAAAGACCCACAGCAATACCTTCAACACCCTGAGCAAGCAAAAGGGGAAATTTAACAGGCAAAGCAATTGGCTCTTTGTTTCTGCCATCGTACGATGGTTTCCAGTTCGTGGTTTTAGGATTGAAAGTTACATCAATTGCAAATTTAGACAGCCTTGCTTCAATGTATCTGGGGGCGGCAGCACTGTCACCGGTTAAAATATTACCCCAGTTACCCTGACAATCAATCAATAAGTCTTTTTGTCCAAGTTGTACTAAAGCATCACCAATTGAAGCATCACCATGAGGGTGAAATTGCATTGTATGGCCAATAATATTTGCTACTTTATTGTATCTCCCATCGTCAAGACGCTTCATTGAATGCAAAATTCTTCTCTGAACAGGCTTTAATCCATCACTTATATTCGGAACCGCTCTTTCAAGAATCACATACGAAGCATAGTCAAGAAACCAGTTTTGATACATTCCCGAAAGATGGTGACGTATGGAATCCTTCAGGTCGGGCACCTGATATTCAGAATGACTACTGTCTGTTAATTCTTTTTCATCTGATATTATTTCAGAATCGGAAGTTTCATCATCAATATTTTCCGGTAAATCGTTTTTTGGAATTTGTTCATCCTCTGTATGATGGTCATTCATAAAATATGTGCTTTTTACTTACTTTGCTTACCAAACGTACAAATATAATCCAAAAAAATAACTTACTTTGCAGCCGCAAAACAAAAATTCATTATGGCTCAGCAAGAAGATGTTTTTAAAAAATTGGTTTCACATTGTAAGGAATACGGTTTTATTTTCCCTTCCAGTGAAATTTATGATGGTCTGGCAGCAGTTTACGACTATGGCCAGAATGGTGTTGAACTAAAGAACAACATTAAGAAGTATTGGTGGGATTCTATGATACTACTCAACGAAAATGTTGTGGGTATTGACTCTGCAATTTTCATGCATCCTACTATTTGGAAAGCTTCAGGTCATGTTGATGCATTTAACGATCCATTGATAGACAATAAAGATTCGAAAAAGCGTTATCGTGCAGATGTTCTTATTGAAGATCAGCTGGCAAAGTATGACGACAAAATACAAAAGGAAATTGACAAAGCTGCAAAAAGATTTGGCGAAACCTTTGACGAAGCTCAATTTCGTGCAACAAATGCAAGAGTAGTTGAAAATCAGACGAAAAGAGACAATCTTCATATACGCTTTGCAAAAGCCCTAAATGATGGCAACCTTGATGAACTAAGACAAATAATACTTGATGAAGAAATAGTTTGTCCTGTTTCAGGTACCAGGAACTGGACAGACGTTCGCCAGTTTAATCTTATGTTCAGTACAGAGATGGGTTCGACATCAGATGGTGCAATGAAAGTGTATCTACGTCCTGAGACTGCACAGGGTATTTTTGTGAACTATCTTAATGTTCAGAAAACAGG
>CAZFUO010000155.1:0-5969 GCA_964522065.1 uncultured Bacteroidales bacterium
GACCTCTAATTCTTCACCATAAACAAGTATAATTTCAAGATTGTCAATACCCTTTCCTTTTGGAGCAGTACGGGCAGCTATCATCATATTTTTAGCAATGTCAATTACTTTGGAAACCTTAATTTCTTTCTCGTTTGAAATCATAATGCATTTATTAGAATTGAGAATGCAAACTTAATAAGAAAAATATTTCCATCATAAAAAAAATTAAGCGTAAAAAATTGTAATTCCGAAATTTATGCTTTTCTTTGCTGCTGCTTATGTAATAAGCTTAATTGTACTTTTTATTTATTTATTATTTATTTTATTTATGAACATTTACATTGGAAACTTGAACTACAGTGTTCGGGAAAATGACTTGAAAGAAGTAATGGAAGATTACGGAACTGTTTTGTCTGTTAAGATCATCAAAGATCGTGAAACAGGTCGCTCTAAAGGATTCGCTTTCTGCGAACTTGAAGAAGAAGACGGTGCGAAAAAAGCCATTGCAGAACTTAACGGTTCAGAATACGCAGGTCGCCCTATGGTAGTTAAGGAAGCTCTTCCTAAAAACTAAAAAACCTTAAATCATTTGAGAAAGAACCTTACTTAACAATATAAGTCCGTCAGAGAGAACCGCGCATATCATGCTGCGGTTTTTTTATTTTCAAAAAATGAAAACAAAACCATCAATAGTATTGTTATCAGGCAAATGTTATTAATTAAACAAAAGAGTATATGAAACATATTTTAGTTCTTTTTACAGTTATGCTATTTGCCGGCAATTCTCTTTTTTCACAAACAGATTTTTACAACTTTACATTTGAGAACAGTAAAGGTGAAACAGTAAAGATGTCAGACTTTAAAGGGAAAACTATTTTAATAGTAAATGTGGCAAGTAAATGTGGTTATACTAAACAATATGGACCTTTAGAAGAAATTTACAAAAATTACAAAGAAAAAGATTTTGTAATTTTAGGTTTTCCATGTAATCAATTTGCTGGCCAGGAACCGGGTACGAATGAAGAAATTCAGAACTTCTGCCAGTTAAATTATGGTGTAACATTTCCGGTAAATGCAAAAATAGACGTCAATGGCAAGAACGCACATCCTTTGTATAAGTATTTGAAAGAAAAAACCGGAGGTGATGCCATAAAATGGAATTTCAATAAGTTTCTGATTGACAAAAAAGGTAACATAATTAAGAGGTATTCCTCTGGAGATTCTCTTAAGGATCTTGAAAATGATATAAAAAACAATTTATAAAATGGCAGAAAAGAAGTTAAGTGTTCTTATTACAGGATCAACAGGTATGGTTGGTGAAGGAGTTTTACTTGTTTGCCTGAATAGTCCTTTTATTGATAAGATAACAGTAATAAACAGAAGGCCTTTGGGTATAAGCAACCCTAAACTCACAGAAATCATTCACAATGATTTTCTGGATTTAAGCAGCATTGAAGATAAACTTACAGGTTTTGACGCCTGCTATTTTTGTCTTGGCATTTCTTCAATTGGTGTTAGTGAATCTGACTATTACAGAACCACTTATCTTATAACAATGCATTTCGGCCAAACATTAAGCCGTTTAAATAACAACCTGACTTTTTGTTACGTAGCAGGTTCGGGAACAGACGAAACAGAATCCAGCAGAATGTCATGGGCAAGACTAAAAGGCAAAACTGAAAACGAATTAGAAAAATTACCTTTTAAAGCAATGTACAGATACAGGTTTGGTTTTGTAAAACCTGTATCCGGACAAAAACACGCTAAGGATTTTTACAAATATATCAATTGGGTACTACCCTTTGGCAAAGCGGTTTCGCCGGAATTTTTCAATACAATGGAAGAAGTTGGATTGTCAATGATTTATGTAACACTTTATGGTAGTACAGAAAAAAAGCTTGCAGGAAAAGCAATAACCCTGCAAGCTGATAAAATGAAATATTTATAAGTTTTTTTTAATCTAGCGGTTCAATAAACAGAATAACCTGATTTTTTTGAACATTGCTGCCCTGAGGTATGTCAACGTGAATTATTTTCCCGTCTATACCTGCTTTGGCAATTTCCATACCATAATATGTCTGAACAAAAAATACAGGGTCAGAGGCTTTAAATATTGTGCCTACAACAGGAGGTCCTGATTTTTCAGTAACGTCAACTTGCCAGATTAACTGACCACTACAAGGAGCCTGCACTGGTAATGCTCTTGGATGAACTCTCCTTATGGTTTCAATATCAATGCTTGGAAGTTCAACAACAGGTCTTGTTACTATAATTGGAGCGCCAGCCTTAACTTTTGCTTGTTCAAGTTCTTGCTCAAATCTTTGTTTTGCAACCCCTGACTTATAATCTCTGTACTGTCTGTCGTGCATTGCCAGTTCAAAAAGTTCCTCATCATCTTCTCCCCTTTCCCAGCCATTGGCATCCATTTCAGCTTTGTAAGAATCAAGAGCATTAGGATACTCATCCTGAGGATTTCCTTCAAAAAACTCAAGATTTTTAGACTTAACCAGTTCAACAATCTCAGGAGCCAGCTCGCCAGGAAGTTTACCGGTTTTTCCCAGTATCATATTCATGCTGTCCTTGTCAATATTTGAAAATCGGGGCTCACCCTTAGCAAGAGAGAAAATATTCATCAGTGCAATATTTTTCACATACTGACTAAATGGTGTTACTAATGGAGGATAACCAAGTTTTGGCCATACATAACCCACCTCATCAAAAAGCTGAACAACCAACTCATTAAATGATACTTCAGGCTTTTTGTTTTGTCTTAAAGCTAAATTTATAGCATTATGCATTCCTTTTAAATCGGCCATCATTGAGCCCATCATTCCTCCCGGCAATCCGCAACCAACCAAAAGGGATGTCATCTGTTTATTTGAGTTGTCTATAAAATATCCAAGGAAATCATCAATAAACATCTGAGTCAGTCGCCTGGCCTCCATGTAAGACTCCATCTTTATTTCCGGAACCGCAAAACCGGCATCTTTCAACATAGCCTGAATAGTTATGACATCAGGATGAACCATTCCCCAGGAAAGCGGTTCCATAGCTACATCAAGATAATCAGCTCCTGCCCTGGCTACTTCAAGCATAGAAACAGGAGAAAAGCCCGGACCGGTATGCCCGTGATACTCAATCTTTATTTCAGGATGTCTGTCTTTAATTGTTTTTGTGAGTCTGCCTAAAAAAGCAGGCCTGCCTATACCTGCCATATCTTTCAAACAAATCTCATCAGCTCCAAAATCTACAAGTTTATCAGCTAATGCAGAGTAGTATTCTACAGTATGAACAGGAGAATTTGTAATACACATTGCGGCCTGTGAAATCATTCCGGCTTGCTTTGCATATCTTATGGAAGGTTCAAGATTTCTGGGATCGTTAAGACCACAAAAAGATCTTGAAATATTTGTTCCCTGGGCTTTTTTAACTCTGAACATTAACTCTCTAACGTCTGCAGGTACTGGAAACATTCTTAAACCATTTAATGCCCTTTCGAGCATATGTGTCTGAACACCCGCCTTATTAAAAGGGGCAGTCCACTCTCTAACAGCTTTATTTGGGTTTTCTCCAAATAAAAGATTTACCTGTTCAAAAGCACCCCCATTTGTTTCAACTCTTGCAAAACAACCCATATCAATAATAACAGGAGCAATTTGAATGAGTTGGTCAACCCTAGGCACATACTTTCCTGAAGATTGCCACATATCTCTGTAAACAAGACTGAAATTAATTTCACGCTTCATAGCCCGGTGACTTTTTAATTATTAAATATCTTTCTTCTTTTTGCCTTTAATGAAAACCAGATATAATACAAACAAGACTCCAGCTCCTAAAGCGAACCATTTAAACTCATGGAAATAAGTCATCATTAATTCTTCATTCTTACCGAAATAATACCCCATAAGTGAAAGTATGGTATTCCAGAGAGCAGATCCGAGAAAAGTATATATTATAAACTTCTTAAGATTCATTTTAGCAAGTCCTGCCGGAATTGAAATAAGATGTCTGATACCCGGAACAAGTCTACCTAAAAAAGTTGATGTATTTCCATTATCAATAAAGTATTTCTCTGCTTTTTCCAGTTTTTCTTTATTGATAAAAAAGATTCTGGCATATTTACTATCAGCCAGTCCATAAATGATGGTTCTGCCTAAGTAAAATGAAAGAGTATAATTAATAAGTGCACCAAAAACACAACCTAAAGATGAGGATAGAACTATAAGATACATATTCAATTCTCCATCAGCAGCCTTTATTGCAGCCGGAGGCAATACAAGCTCACTGGGAAGTGGAATAAAAGTACTCTCAATGGCCATTAATATAAAAATCGTAAAATAGTTGAGATTAACCATGTACCAGTCAATGATACCACTGAAAATGTTAAGATCTATCATTATTTCTTATATTTAATCAAACCAATACGCTAATTATAAGCATATTACCCTCGGCTCGGTCAGAATTTTATTTTAAAACAAATTACGGAAAAATTTCTTTAATTAAAGTGTTAAAATCTGTTAATTATTGAATATTTATACACAATTAAAACCTCTTTGTATAAGCGTGGCAATAAGGCATTGTACCCTTTCTTTCGTAATAGTCCTGATGATATTCTTCTGCTTCCCAAAAAGTAGTGGCTTTAGTTACTTTAGTTGCGACTTTATATCCTTTTCCATTTAAAATTGAAATTAATGAGTCAGCTTTTGCTTTTTGATTATCATTGAGATAAAAAACTTCAGATCTGTATTGATGTCCAATATCCGGTCCCTGTCCATCAACTTGTTCAGGATCATGTATCTCAAAAAACAGTTTTGCTAATGTCTCATAGCTTATCAAATCTGGATTGTAAGTAATTCTAACTGCTTCTGCATGGCCAGTATTTCCGGTACAAACATCTTTATATGAAGGATATTCCAAATGCCCGCCTATATAGCCACTTACAACAGACTTCACACCTGGTAAATCTTTCATGAGATGCTCTACACCCCAGAAACATCCACCTGCAAAAATCGCGGTTTCGTTTTTCGCTATTTCTTCTAACGATTCAGTAGTAAATATCATCGAAACCGAATTTACACAATGTCTGATATTTTTATCTGTAAAGCCTTCGCCTTCAAAAACATGACCCAAATGTCCGTTGCAATTATTACAAATTATTTCAGTTCGCATACCATCTTTATCGGGAACTCTTTTAACAGCTCCGGGTATTTCATCGTCAAAACTCGGCCATCCGCAATTAGAATGAAATTTTGAATCAGACTTATATAAAGGTGCATTGCATTGCTTGCACAGGTATGTACCTTTTTCAAAATGATTTTCATATTCACCTGTAAAGGGCCTTTCAGTACCTTTATTTAAAAGAACTCTTTTCTCTTCTTCATTAAGTGATTTCATATAGATTATTGAATTAGTAATTGAATTTTTACTATTAGTTGTATTTGTTGCACAAGACGCAAATATCGTGCATAAAAATATTGGAATAAAGATTTTTAACATATTATTCTGTTTAAGATTATAATAATCCTAAACAATAATACTCCGTAATAGGTTCAAAACTAAAAATCGATACTTAAACCTGTTTGAAGTCTTTTGAAAGGATAATCCCTGAGAGAATGTTGGTACTGAGTAAAAAACCCAACACCTCCCGTTTTATAAGTTAACTTAAACCTATAGACCTTTGGACGGTCACCTTTTTTAAGCCAACCACTATATCCGGCCATTGTATTCTGAAGAGTAAAGTTTCCCGAAACCATATCAAGACCAAAGCCGTATAAAGGGGCATCATTTTGGTAATACTTATTTGTTTGATAACACAGAAATCCGATATTACCTGTCAATCTTAATTCATCAAAAAATGAATTAGAAAACTTTTGCGATTTTCCTGCCGTTAAATTGAAAAAGTATCCGGGAGTATCAAAAAATCGCGCACCTTTAGGTGAACTGCTTGAAGAAGTTTTTAATACGAGATCCAGATTTAGAGCAGGAAA
>CAZFUO010000156.1:0-5967 GCA_964522065.1 uncultured Bacteroidales bacterium
ACATGGAGCAGACAGTAAATAAAATTAAAGAAGTAAGCCCTTCAACAACAATTCTGGTTGGTGGTGCTCCTGTTAATAATGATTTCTGCGAAAAGATTGGTGCAGACTTCTATGCTCCCGATCCTCAGAAAGCAGTTGAATATTTAAATAAGATAGCCTGTTAATTACAGGCTATCTTTAGCTTTTAAAATCCTCTGGTAAGATTCGTCTATACGGCTTTTTGATATTTTACCGCTCTTTACCAGATTACTTATAATACCAACAGCCTCGGGTACAATATCTTCGTTGTAAGTATCTGTATTATTTGAAAATATCAAAATATCGCAACCTGCATTTATAGACAGCTTTAAAGCCTCTTCCAGGCCATAAATGTCTGTTATAGCCTTCATGTCCATAGCATCTGATACTATCAAACCTTTGAAAGCCAGGCTTTTCCTAAGTAAGTTGTTTAATGTTTTAAATGATAAAGTTGCAGGATACTCTTCGTCTAGCTGGCTGTTAAAAATATGAGCCGTCATTATCATAGGACATTTACCCAAACCAATCAACTCTTTATAAGGTTGTATTTCAACACCTTCCCAAGTATCAGAAACATCAGTAAAACCAAGATGTGAGTCAGTTCTAGAGCTACCGTGACCAGGAAAATGCTTACAGCTGGTAAGTATGCCAAGGTTGCTGTGTTCGTCAACAAAAACTCTTGAATGCGAAACAACCTTTTCCCACGAATGCGAAAAACTCCTGTCTAAAGCGCCGATAACCGGATTGCCAGGATTAACATTCAGATCGACCACAGGAGCGAAATTAATGTTAATACCCATATCCTTCAGAGTCAAGGCTGTTTGGGCAGCATAAAAGCTTGTTGAATCAAGATTGTTTATTCTTCCCAGATATCCTGCACTTCTGCTTTCGGGGAAACCGTAAATTGCCTTGAGTCTGTCCACTGCGCCACCTTCCTGATCTATAGCCACAAACAATTTGTTAGTTGAATGAGCCTTTAAATCAGAGACGAGAGTTTTTACCTGCTGAGGAGACGAAATATTTCTTGGCCTTGACTGAGTAGGTCCATCTTTTTCATACAAGATTACCCCACCGAGATTGTATTGCTCAATATCCCTTACAATATGATTACTATCATCAAGCTCAGTACCTCTGAAGCCGACTAAAAGCATTTGTCCTATCTTTTTCTCCAGTGCAACATCATCATTTTCATCTTCGTTACAGGAGTATAAAAATGTCAGGATTGTCAAACAGGCAAGTAGTCTGTAAATTGCTGAATGTGATTTCATAAGGCTATTCTTTTAGTGTTGCGGTTTGAGTTTCTTTTTTAAACGCGGAAAATATTTTGTGTCTGTTTGCTTTAACCGGTTTAACTATAAACTCAGGTATATTGTACGATTTCAGATACTTATTATAGAAATCAGGATCTTTCTGAGGAAGTAAAAACGGTTTGTGAAATTTACCGCTTTTATCAAAATAAGCAATAAAAAGTCTGGTGAAACCACCATTCAATCTTCTTGAACTAAAAACTATCCATCTGCCGTTTGAAGACCATGAATGATAACTTTCGACGTCATCGCTGTTAATGACAGCGGTTTCGATATTTTTGCCTGTGTTAAGATCGAGCATTTGAAGGTTGCTGTTTTTGTGCCAGATATGAAAGTTACCGTATTCGGCTGCTGTGTAGAGTAAGTAACGGCCGTCTGGAGATACTCTGGGGAAGGTCGAGCTGAGATTAGTTGATGTAGAGCTAACCAGAGTGTCGGCAACACCAAATGTACTGTCTTTGTGATTGTACTTTACCCTGACCAGGCTGTACTTTATTTTGCTGTAATTATTTATAACATCAACCTGAATATTTGAGGTGTCGGGTTTGAAGCTTGCAGAGCAATAATAAAGATATTCACCATCGGGACTCCAGTAGGGGAATGTTTCAAATTTATCGTCTGTATCTGTTATCTTTTTTACTGTGTTGTTTTTAACGTCATAGAGTATAAGGTCTGACCTTGAGTCCATTACCTCAACTTTGTTAAGGTCTTTGGTATGAAAGTTCTGGCCAATATCATTTATCGAATATGCTATAATATCGTATTTAGGATGCCATGAAGGATATACTGCACCCGATTTTAATCCCGGAGCCTTTGGATTGACCTTTAGCAACTCTTCATCGAGTTTAATCAGAGTACCGCCTTTTTCGCCTCTCAAATGCAGATGCAGCCTTTCTTTATTGTTGTAGTCCTGAAATGAATGGCAATTTATGCACTTGGGGCTTTTGTCAGACGAAAACATCCTGTTGTCAAAAATCGTGGTTTCGTCGAAATTTTCTAAATCTCGCTGAGCTATAGACATGTCTTCGTATGTGGTGTACAGAGGGTGTATAAGTCTGTAGACCAGGTATCTGTCTATGGAGTCGGTAGATACAAAGATGCTGATGTTCCTGGTTTTTATCCACTTACTGTCTTTTTGCAGGTATATTTCGCAGGTAAGTTTGTCACCGGCTGCACTTTCAAGTAGTTTTTTCCACTTCTTTTTTGACGGAACCACTTCTTTTCCTTTTATTACCAGCTCATTACCTTTATTGTTGGATATACGGGTAATAACTTTGTCTGCATCATTTTCTATCAGAAATGTCAATGGAGCTATATTGCAGGGCACAAAGATGCTGTCAGGATAGGGGTTGATTTTAGCTACCGTGTCCGAATTTGTATATTTCGCAGGTATTTTGTTGCAGGAGTTTAAAATAAGCAGGCTTAGTACCAGTGATATGTAAATATTTATTGATTTCATGACGAATAGGGTGTAAGTTTGTTATTCTTATCCTCAACACTGTTATTTTCAAAGAAATAGTAATACCAGTAAGTCTTTCCAAAAGCATTAAAAAATATTTGTTTGGCCTCTTCCTGTGGGTAATTTCCGTATTTGTCTATATAATTAAGGAAAAGCGCAAAATTGCTTCTTATCTCTTTAGAGAAAGGAGCGTCAGCCATATTGTACTTGTGCTCAAGGTGTTCAAACAGCAATGCCGCTTCCTGAAAATGTACAGGTATATTCTTTGTATTGCTTGCCCAGTAGAAAAGCCTTGGCCAAAAACTTTCAATTTTTTTCAGTTGCAGATTTGACAAAACTGACAACTCAGTAATATCAGCATTACCACCGACAATAGTTGCAAAGAAATATCTTATAAAGTCTTCCATTCTGCCATGATCACCATCAAGTAGATTGCTGTAAGAAAACAGTGATAACCTTTTTTTGAATCTTGCATCGTTTTTAAATGCATCCTCGCTATCAATAAACTTCTGATGCTCTTCGGCCCACTTCCTGTAAAATAAAGTGCCCGATAGCAGGTTGTTATACTTCTGAGCAAGCTTTCTCTCACCGTTAAAGATTGAACTTACAACAAAATGTTTTAATACATAAGGGTTTAGTCCGTACTCAACCATGCCCTCCATACTCCACTTGTACGAATAGTTCATCATGCCGTACTGATTAAAAAAGAATGCTCCGGCCATTTGTATGGGTTGCATTTTTCTTGGGCTGTTCATCGCCTTGTTACCATTGCGGTAATTAAACATCTTGTCTCCAGCCATTCCATTATTAAACAAAGCCAGGTCTGTGTACATAACAATCAGTCTGGTAGGCTCTTCAACCTGTTTAGCCGAAATCTCAAGTATTTTCTCCCATTCCTGATTTTCAGCATAACGCTGCATAAGTATCTCATTTTTAAAATTATCATCGCTGTACGACAATTTAACGACCACAACAGCAGCAACTATCAAAACCGCTGCAGGTATATAGACTTTCTTAAAACTGAGTTTAGCAGCAAGCATAACCAGCAAAACCATTGTAATCAAATAAGGCAACCAAAGTATAGCCTCATGACCCTTAAGGCTGTAATCGGGCAGGAGAGTAGTGTATATATCGCTAAGATATAAGGTCTCGTAAATAAAGTAATAATACAGGAAAGGTATTATGGCAATGCTAATTCCGGTTAATAAAGCCGGAATAAAACGCTTTTTGCGCAAATGTTTTACAATTAATAATACGCTACCTAAAACCGCCCAAAATCCGGCAACAGGATAAAATACTCCAACATACAAAAGTGGATAGATAAGTCTGAATACTTTATTCTTAAAATAACGACTTAAAAATACACCACCAACTGCAATTATACTACCAAGTAAGTTGACATAAGCTAAAGCATCAATCTTGCTGACATATATCATATACCCTGACTGGGTAAGCGTAAGCATAATAAATAAAGATGGAACCAATGCTAAAGTATAAGATGAAGTATTTAGCTTAAATGTTTTGATAATCAGCCAGCTTAGCAAGAATAGTAGTGAGGTGAAAAGAATTGTTCCCAGCCATGGAATGTAAAAGAATTGATTTAAAAACGAGGCCATATATACGAGCAGCCCTCCGCATTTTTCTGCAGTCTCTTTAAAGTAAAAACTATCGAACATAAAGATATCAAGCTCCTGTATTTTAAATAAAAGAAACTCGTTTTTGATCAGCATCATATAGACGATGAACAAAACAAACATGATAAACGTGAATGGTATTAGTAACTTTTTCATGTTTTTGCTAATTAAATACAACTTCGCATTCCAGCTCTACCAGCAGGTCCTCCCTACAAACTTCAGCCTGAAGATATGCAACTTCAACATTCTGATATTTTTTATCGCAGATAGCCTTGACGGTATCAATATCTGCAAGACTTTTTACGTATGCTCTTAAATATGTAATATCTGCAATACTAAACTTATTTTCAGACATTTTAATCAACTTGTCAATATTGCTTATGGTGGTTAAAGTTTGCTGTACAATATCACCTTTTCCAACAGTTTCCTGACCAATGATAGAAGCGGTTCCGGAGATAAAAAGGATGTTAGAGTTTTTGGTATTCACGATTTTAGCCCTTTCGAACAGTGGCGGTTTTTTATATGTTCCGTTTATGGCATTTCCAACAAGATGATTTTGATTGTATGCGTGTGCATCATCCTGGTTGGGGTTTGACAACCTTTTTACCTTTATGGCTTCGTTGTTGTTTATGGCAATAAAATCAATGCAAAAATTACCAAATCCGGTGCCTATGCCTGTAGCCGAAGGATATCCGTTACTAAAACTATTCATAGAATAGTACTTCTCGCGTATCTCGTTTAAAATCTGATAGTTCTGAAATGACTTTCCGTCAATCTGAGTCTTCTTTAAAATCTTCGGCACATAATTCCACTGTCTGATAATATCTGAAAACTCAAGATTTTCGTTGTCGAGTATCTTTTTGACCGCGCTAAACGAAAACTCAACCTGATCTATCAACGACTCCGTTTTCTTCATGGCCGAAACCCCGAATGCATAGATTTGTACAGCTTCGTCTGTCGTAGTTTTGGTATATTGTATATTTTCAACAGTCTTGTATTCGACGTCTGTGCAGGTATTGTCGTACCAGATTTCTACTGACATATCGCCGTCAAATGACTGTGACTGGACGTTAAATGGGAAGTTGAAGTTCGCATTACGCAACTCATTGCTGATAAGTTCTCTAACTGTAAAGTATTCTTCATCATTTTTTGTATCGACAAAAAATACTGCTCCGAGTATTTTACAGCTTTGTGAGGTTATGTGGAGTTGTTTAATGCTATTTTGTATTCCTTTGCTAATGTCTGTTAGTACGTTATATTTTTTATATAGTTGTAGTATCATTACTTGGGTAAATAGATTCAGGTTTTTAAAAGTTCACCAAAAATAATATAATCATTTCATCTGAACAGAAATAAATGGCTTATTTTTGCACAAAATATACTATTATGAAAAATGACACAGTCAGATTGGTTATGAAATCTGACATAAATAATACCATAGAAAACCGGATTGAGTTAGGAGGAGGAATAACTACCTGCAACCTATCTAATGTTAATTTCTATAAAAACGGTACATACATTGACAATGGAAATATTACCGGGATTTATA
>CAZFUO010000157.1:0-5947 GCA_964522065.1 uncultured Bacteroidales bacterium
TGAAACACACATTATATTTACTTTTGATTTTAGTTTTATTTCCTTTGTTTTTGACAGCTCAGGAAACTTCGTTAGGAAATGTCGAAAAAATGACCACAGATACTGTGTGGTTAAATCAAAAACAAGAAACTTGCAATAAGGACACAGCCACATACAAAAGAGTTCTTACGTTAAACAAAGGACTTGATTATACTGTAAAAGATTTTAAAGTTGGTGGTGAGTTGTTCATGAGCGGAAAGTTCTCTTCATTAAATCCTGATATAAAAGAAGGTTCATTTTATTGGTATTACCCAAATGGTAAAAATAAAAGAATGGTTTTCTTTGAAAAAAATATCAAAGTCTATTCTCAAAGTTGGGACAGTGATGGTAATCTTATAAAACCACATTTAGATAAAATGGAGACTATGCCTCAATTTCCTAAAGGTGATAAAGGATTATTGGATTTTATCACAAATAATTTAAGATATCCTGAACAGGCTAAATACAACCGCATACAGGGTAGGGTTATAGTACGTTTTATTGTAACCAGTGCCGGTGGTATAAGAGATGTGAAAGTTGTAAAGAGTATAAATGCTTCTCTGGACAAAGAAGCAGTAAGGGTTATTAAATTATTGCCAAAATGGCAACCTGGATTGAGTGACAGTATTCCTGTTGATGTTTATTACACTATTCCTATTTCTTTTAAAATACAGGGAAGAGAGAATCTTCCTTTAACTGACCAGGGTTTTAGAAATGGTTTTTAATATATCAAAATATTTGTAGTATCTTTACGCCTTAAACAATCGAGTTTATATTGATATCTTTCTCAACTATGCTTTGCTTTGCCTGATTAGGCAAGTCTTCTCATCGTCTAAATCGACCTCAAAATCAGCTTCCTTGTTTTAATACAAATGTGGTAATGTGTGATACATTGCTCAGTATTAATCTATTAAACAAAATATGACATTTAAGGATTTAAAAATTGCCGAGCCAATATTAAAAGCTCTGATTATTAAAAATTACGAAAAACCAACTCCTATACAGGAACAGGCAATACCTTTGGTTTTACAAGGAAAGGACCTTTTGGGTTTAGCTCAAACCGGAACTGGTAAAACTGCAGCTTTTGCTATACCAATTATTCAAAAAATATTTGTTGATTCCGATACTAAAGCCGGAAAGATAAAAGCATTGATAATAACACCTACACGAGAATTAGCAATTCAAATTGATGATTGTTTTACTGAATATGCAAAATTTACAGGCCTGAAAAGTACTGTGATATTCGGTGGCGTTAATCAGCGATCACAAGTTGACAGGTTAAAAAAAGGAACAGATATTTTAATAGCTACTCCAGGAAGATTACTTGATTTAATTTCACAAAAATATATACGTTTTGATCATTTAAAGTATTTTGTTTTAGATGAAGCAGATCGTATGCTCGATATGGGTTTTATTCATGACATAAAGAAAATAATTCCTTTATTGCCTAAAGTAAGACAGACTTTGTTTTTTTCGGCAACTATGCCGGCTTCAATTGCAGAATTATCAAAATCAATTTTAAATAAACCGGTTAGAGTTGAGGTAACACCCCAAACACGAGCCGCAGAAACAGTAGATCAGCACTTATATTTTGTTGAAAAACCCCAAAAAAGTGATTTGTTAGTAAATCTTTTGCAACAGAAAAAAAGCAGCTCGGTTTTAGTTTTTCTCAGAACTAAACACGGTGCAGACAAAATTGCAAGGATATTAAATAAAAAAGGTATTGAGTGTGAAGCTATTCATGGTAACAAAACTCAAAATGCCAGACAGAGAGCTCTTACAAATTTCAAATCAGGTAAAACTAATGTTATTATAGCAACCGATATTGCCGCAAGAGGTATTGATATATCAAATCTTGAACTGGTAATAAACTATGATATGCCTGATGTTGCAGAAACCTATATTCATCGTATAGGCCGTACGGGCCGTGCCGGTCAATCCGGAACCGCACTTACTTTTTGTTCTGCAGATGAAAAGCTTATGGTAAGAGATATTCAGAAACTAACAGGGAAAAAAATAAACGAACTATTGATACCTGCATAGTTTGAAATAAAATAAATAAACATGAATAAAAAAGAGCTGGAAAAGAAAAAACAGAGTAAAAAACAGGAAAAACTAAAGAAGAAAGAAGATCGGAAAACAAATGGCGCAGTCAGAACATTTGAGGATATGATAGCTTATGTTGATGAAAACGGTATGATTGTCGACACGCCCCCCGATTTAACTAAGAAAACAAAGATCGAAGCTGAAACTATTTCAATATCTACTCCTAAAAAAGAAGATGTCGAATTTACACCTTTAGTTGGCAGAGTCGATCATTACAATAACGATAAGGGCTATGGTTTTATAAAAGACACGACCTCTAACGAAAAATATTTCTTTCATATTAACAATGCTTTTGCAAACATTTCTGAAGGAAATATGGTTAATTACGAATTAGAGAGAGGGCAAATGGGAATGAATGCAGTAAGAGTTACAATTATAAATAACAACTAATAAAAAACAAAAATGAACATTTACGTATCAAATTTAAGCTACAATTCAACTAACGAAAGCTTACAGGAATTATTTGCAGAATATGGTGAAGTATCTTCAGCTAACATTATTACAGACAGAGAAACAGGCCGTTCAAGAGGTTTTGGCTTTGTTGAAATGCCAAGTGATGCAGAAGGACAAAAAGCGATTGACGAACTAAACGATACAGATTTTGAAGGTAAAACCATCAGTGTAAACGTTGCACGTCCAAAAGCAGACAGAAGCAGCGGTGGTTTTGGTGGTGGCAACCGTAATAGTGGCGGATTTAATAAAAGAAGATATTAATCTTACTTTTAAAGACTTTAAATTAAAGAGAGTATTTCAAACATCACATTTGAAATACTCTCTTATTCTTTTTCTATTACGTTAAAATATAGTATTAATCACGGGTAGAAAAGTTATTTAAATAAAAGTTGAGCAAACTGGTGCAGACTACGTCTCCATGAATGCCATTCGTGAGCGGTTTCGGGGGAAATGTACGAAACACCTTTAATACCTATTTTATTCCATTCTTCTGCTGCTGCCGGTATTCTTGCTGCTCCTCCTTCACGTCCTCCAAAACTCATAAATACAAGCTTAACTTTCGTTTTGAATGTATTGATATCAACAATGTCTGAAGGTGTAAAAGTGCCGCTACTAAACATACCTATATGTGAAAATTTGTCAGGATTAGAAATTACTATAAGTCTTGTCTGCATACCGCCCATAGAAAGTCCTGCCATAGCTCTGTTAGCCTGGTTAGGTATAACTCTGTAATTTGACTCGATATATGGTATAAGGTCATCAATTAAAATTCTTTCAAATTGTGCAGCAAAATTGGGTCTTTGCTGACCAGCCTGTGCACCTGGTGTGCCCTGATTTTGTTGTCCTGCCGGAGCCGCTTGTCTTGAAGGACGTCCACCGGGGCCAAAGTTTACACTACTGTTTTCCATTACAATTATAAAGGGCTTGGCTTTTCCTTCTGCAATAAGATTATCCAAAATCATTCCGGTGTATCCCTGACTACCCCATCCTGTTTCGTTTTCTCCCATACCATGCTGTAAGTATAAGACAGGATATTTTTTTGATTGGTCTTTATCATAACCAGGAGGCAGGTAAATATAAACTCTGCGGTTACTGTTTGATGTCTTTGAGTAATAATAAGTCTCACTCAAAAGACCGTGAGGAACATTTTTCAAAGCGAAAAAGTCCTGATCATCAGATGGTATTTCAATACCGCTGCCCCAACGACTTGCTCCAAAATAATATAAGCTACCGGGATCAGGAACAGAAGCTCCGTCAATATTTAACTGATAGTAGTGGAAACCTACATCCTGAGGGGCAGATTCACCTGTCCATGTTCCATTCTCTCCTTTTTTGAGATCGTATTTTACTCCACCAATATCAAGTTGGACGCTATTAGCCTGTGGAGCAGAAATACCTACTCTTACACGGCGTTCAGAATTAACCTGTGGAAATTCTTTCCCATCCTGGGTCGTAATAGTTTTTTTGAAATCTTCTTTGGCTGCAGGCTGACTTGTTTGCGCCATACATAAGCTAAATGTTAATGAAGCAGCCAGACTTAATAATAGTTTTTGTTTCATCGTGTTTTTATATTGGTTAATAATAATAGACTTAAGTAATGTATTGTAAAAGTAAAGTATTGTAGTTTTACAAGCTTTAGATTTTGATATATATGCTTTAAGTGTTGATAAATGCCCATCGATTGGTCAATATATTAGCCTTTTATCTTTGATTTTATAAAAAAACCGTTTTTAAGTGATAGATTTGTAAATGCGAAGGCATATTTTAACCCTTACTAATCATGAAAAAGATTATCAAATTTTTAAAAGGTTTTAGTTTTAGATCTATCTATTTTAATTTTAAATATTTGCCTTTCAGGCAAGCAATAAAATTGCCAATACTTTTATCAGGAAAAGTCTATTTAAGGAAAACCTCCGGAAAAATTATTATTGATTATCCTTTAAGAACCGGTCTAATTGAGATTGGATATGGCGATACAGGTATTTTTGATGACAAACGTTCAAGAACAATCTGGGAAGTTTCGGGTACTGTAATATTTAAAGGTAAGTGTTTTATAGGTCATGGTTCAAAAATAACTGTCGGTGATGAAGGAATACTTACGTTTGGAGATAAATTTTCGATGACAGCAGAGTCTACAATCATTGCATTCAAAGACGTTTCTTTTGGAAATGAATGCTTATTGTCGTGGGATATTCTTATTATGGATACTGATTTTCATAAATTGAAAGATAAAAGTGGCGCGATTATAAATAATCCGGCTCCGGTTTTAGTTGGCAATAAAGTATGGATAGGGTGCAGGTGTACTATTTTAAAAGGAACAGTCATTCCTGATAATTGTGTGATTGCAGCAAATTCACTTTTGAGTAAATCACTCGAAAATGAGAGTACTCTTTATGCAGGAATACCATGTAAGGCAATAAAAGATAATATATCTTGGGAAAAATAGCAAAATATCTTATTTCTAAAACTTTTGAATCATATTTATAAGTTCTTTATATTTTTTAATACGACATTTGCGCATCAATGTTTTAGTACCATGAGAAAACACAAAACCTCAAAAACAATATTTCATGCAATATTATTTTGTATAGGAATATTGTTTTTTTTTACTGCAAATGCAGCTAAACCAATACCATTGGTATATGAAGTAGAGAATACAGGTTTAAAATATCCAAAACCTAAACTCCCCACATTTGAGGAACTACCGGAAATAAAACAACTTACTGATCCATTTATGATGTCAGATAATAAGAAACGTTCTGCAAAGTTTAAAGACTGGAGCAGAAGGCGTTCTGAAATTGCTCATGAGATTCAGCATTATGAAATAGGTGAGAAACCAGGAAAACCTGATTCAATAAGCGCAACTTATAAAGATGGACAATTGGTCGTTGATATTATAAGAAACGGAAATCAATTAACTTTAAAAGCTGCAATTAAATTACCAGAAGGAGTAGGCCCGTTTCCTGCTGTTATTGGTATGAATATGCCGACAGGAAGTTTGCCTGCAAAGATTTTCACGGACAGAAAAATAGCAACAATTACATATAGTCACAATCAGGTAACTACATATTATAAGCCTTCAAACGATGATCCTTTCTATAAACTATATCCACATCTTAACATTGAAAACTCAGGTCAGTATGCAGCCTGGGCATGGGGTATAAGCAGAATTATTGATGGTTTGGAGTTATGCAAAGAAGATTTACCAATTGATTTAAAGCATATAGCTGTAACAGGATGTTCATATGCAGGTAAAATGGCTTTATTTGCAGGAGCATTCGATGAGAGAATTGCACTTACAATTTCTCAGGAATCGGGCGGGGGAGGTGTCGCTGCCTGGAGAGTCTCTGAAACAATAGGTAAAGTCGAG
>CAZFUO010000158.1:0-5941 GCA_964522065.1 uncultured Bacteroidales bacterium
GTACCTCTGCCATCAACACAAACAACTACAAATCCCTTTTGAGCCAGGTAATATTCCCACTCAAACTTATATTCATCAAGCACAGACTGCGCATCAGGCCCGCTGTATTGTATTTGAACTAAAGGATATTTCTTGTTTTCGTTAAAATCTTGGGGTTTTATTATCCAGGCATTCAAAGGTGTCCCATCAGCTGCCGGGACACTTATAAAACTTTTAGATGGAAGATTAAGTGCCTTTAGTTTGGTTTTAAGAGCATCATTATTTTCTACCACACGCAAAACCTTTCCAGACAAATCATTAACTGTTACAACTTCAGGGGTGTTTATGTCAGAAGCTCTCTGCACAAAAAGTGAATAATCCGAATTAAAACTACCGGTTGCAACACCGCTATTAGTATTTATCTTCACCTTTTTACCCTTTAGATCTATCTGATATACGTTTCTTTTGTAGGGTTTTTCGTCTGCAGCTATATAATAAAATCTGTTTTTTAAAGTGTCACAACCCAGGTAACTTATTACATCCCAATTACCTGTTGTTAATTGTTTTTTAAGTACACCACCTGAGCTGTATAAATAGAGATGTCTGTATCCATCCTTTTCGCTCAAATAAGTAAAGTAGTCAGTATAAAACTTTATAGATTCGTAAACCGGATCAACATACTTTTCATTCTTATCAGTAATAATTAGTGTCGGAACTGCCGACTTTGTATTTACAAAATACATCCTGAACAAATCCTGCGATCTGTTTAAAGTCATTACGGCCAGCTGATTACTGTTTTTTGTGAATTTTATTTGCGGTATATAATCTTCTTCAGCTATAGGCAAATTTATCTTTCTCGAAGATCGGGTTTGAAGTTGATAAATATACAATCCTACCTTTGAGTTTTTCTCACCTGCAGATGGATACTTAAACTGATAATTACCCGGATAAAATAATGGCTTATCACTTTTGTTTCTGAAAGCTCCAAATAATGTAAATTCAAATTCCGGAACCGCGGTTTCGTCAAATTTGATATACGCAAGTTGTGTACCGTCCACAGACCAGTCATACGCCACTGTCATTCCAAATTCTTCTTCATATACCCAATCGCATACACCGTTTATTATAGAATTTTGCTTACCATCTTCTGTAACAGTCAACTCAGACCCAAAATCCATTCTTCTTATGAACAGATTGTTATCTCTGCTGAATGCAATGGAACGTCCATCAGGAGAAAATTTAGCATCTCTCTGCCCGCCGGGCTTCTCAGAAAGTTTTTCAATAAGGTTTCTTTTAATATCATAAACGTAGTAAGTAGTAGTAAAAGACCTTCTGTAGATATGATGGGTTTCTTCCCAGATAAGTATTCTTTTATCAGAAGGGTCCATAATATAACCGGCAATACTTTTTAGCTTTTCACCCTTAACATTTTCAAGATCTATCAATACTTTATTCAGTTTCCCGGTTTTGTATTCATAAGAACATAACATTTTTCTGTTATCGCTTATTACTGTATAAAATGTGGGATTATCAGCAGGCCTCATTTCAGGTATACTTTTCTTAGTATAGCTACCGGCAATTATCGAATCGAGAGTCAAAACATTTTCTCCGGCATGACTGTTAAATGTGCATGCAATTATCAGAATTGTAGTGAATATAAACTTATACATGATTATGTAACATTTTTCGTTAATTGCACAAAAGTACTAATTTAAGACCTTATTGCCGGTTTACAATTGAGAAATTAAGTACTTTTGAGTGTTTTTTAAAAATAAAAATGAATCAGAATAAACTATACAGAACTTTTCAGGATTTTCTATCAGATTACTTCACTGCCAAAGTTCAAAAGATTTCGATAAATGCAGGCTTTACATGCCCAAACAGAGACGGGCTAAAAGGTTTCGGAGGCTGTACTTATTGTAATAATCAAACATTTAACCCCGCATATTGCATAACTGAGAAATCAGTCACAACTCAACTAGAGGAAGGTAAACGTTTTTTTTCAGGCAAATACCCCCACATGGATTACCTTGCTTATTTTCAGGCATATACCAACACTTACGATTCACTGGAGAAATTGAAGAGCCTTTATGAAGAAGCATTAAATGTACCCGGTGTAAAAGGTTTAGTTATCGGAACCAGACCTGACTGTATGCCTGACAGCCTTCTTGACTACCTGAGAAAACTTAATGAGGACTACTTTATACTTGTAGAATACGGAGTTGAATCAACTCTAAACACCACGCTCGAGTTTATAAACAGAGGACATACCTATGAAGATTCATGTGATGCTATTATTAAAACTGCAAATGCAGGCATTCCTGTTGGGGCTCATATTATTCTTGGTCTTCCCGGCGAAACCGCAAATGACATAGAAATGCACGCAAAAAAGCTAAGCAAATTGCCTTTAAATACAATAAAACTACACCAGTTACAAATAATAAAAGGGACAAAACTGGCAAATCAGTTTAAACAAAATCCTGATATCATAAAAGGTTATACAGCAGAAGAATATGCAAAACTAATAGTCACATTTCTTGAAAACTTCAATCCTGAAATTGCAGTTGAAAGATTTGTTTCGCAATCACCACCGGAATTAGTAATATATCCTGAATGGGGTTTAAAAAACTATCAGTTTACTCATCTGGTAGAAAAAATAATGAGAGAAAACAAAACATATCAGGGAAAATGCATTTTTCTTAATTAGTATCTATACCATGAGGCGTGTGAATAAACTGCTTATTTGCTCCTTTCAATTTAAAAAGGTTAATAAACATCAGGAAAAAAACTTTCGGCAGGCTTGTTATAGCCTTTAATAACCTCTTATCAATCAAATCGGAAGGTATTGCCAAAAACATTGTAAAAGCTAATAGAACAAACAACATCCACCATATTAATGTGAAATAGGAAGAAGTCAAAGTATTTATCAAAGCTAAAATAAAAGTCAACCCAATAAGTAATATTCTTGGTATTGCCATTTGTTGAACATATTTGTTACAAAAATCAATATTACCAGATAAAAGAGATTTGAAAAAATCATTCCTGAACTCTACAAAGTAATGTATTTGTGCAGACATCCAACGCTTTCTCTGATTTGAAAAAGCAGCCTGAGATTGTACCTTTTCATCATAAACCAGCACCTCGGGAAGATATCCTATTTTTATGCCATCTCGCAAAAATGATAATTCGAGGTTTCTGTCAAAACCGCCAACGGCATTAATTGTTGACATTTTATTTTTGAAAAGCAGGTAGTCAAAGGCCATTCCAGATCCAATTAAAGCAGCTGACAATCCCAGATTTGAATGTCCAAGCCTGAAAATACTGTTATTAGTTTCCTCACTTACAGCATCAAGTACAGCCATACTATTGTTCAGATTTTTCGCTACTCTGTGTGCCTGAACAATCTTTACATTACTAACAGAAAACTCTTTGTTTATGTTAATCAGAAAGTCCCTGTCTATTGTATTATCTGCATCAAAGACAACAGCTATGTCATGATCTTCGATTTTACTCATAGCAAGGTTCAGAGCCTTAGATTTTGTACTGTTTTCATAATCAGCAATAATCAGCTTTATACCAAGTTGACTCAACCTTTTATTAGTCTCGTCCTTCATTTTATCAGAAATTACTACTACAGTAAATTTTTCAGTTGGATAATCCTGCTGCAAACAACTGTTCACACATTCTTCAATAACGCCATCCTCCTTATAAGCGGGTATCAGTATTGCTATTTTTTTATACACCTCCGTATTAATGCTTATTTTCAAAGGGTTAAATTTAGACCCTATTGCAAAAACAAAAAGATATAAAACATTAATTATGAATACTGTAAGTAGAATAATATTAATAATTTCCATAATAGTATTGACTGGTGTGTTATTCATGAATATTAAAACGAAAATAGTCATTTTTTGAATATTTATCTTTATGTTTGCTATATAAACCTGATCTGATTATGAAAACAATTGAAATTTTATTCTGGATATTTCTATTCGTGGTTTTTTATACATATTTAGGATATGGCATCCTTCTGTATGTGCTGGTTAAAATCAAAAGGTTTTTCAAAAAAAATCAGAAACCTGATATAGAAATTGATTATCCCTCAATGACTTTGGTAATAGCAGCATTTAATGAAGAAGCTGTTGTTGCCGAAAAAATGAAAAATTGTGATCAACTTAAATACCCGGAAGGCAAGCTTAAAATCTGCTGGATTACAGATGGTTCTAACGACAAGACAAACGAGCTTTTAGCAGGCTATCCAAAAGTCGATGTTTTATTTCAACCTGAAAGAAGAGGCAAAACCGCCGCACTTAACAGAGGGATAAAATTTATTAGTACTCCAATAACTGTTTTTACTGACGCAAATACCATGCTCAATCCGGAAGCAATGATTGAAATTGCACGATGTTTTGATAATAAAAAAGTTGGCTGTGTAGCAGGAGAAAAAAGAGTTTCAACAGTAAACATCTCTGATGCAACAGCAGGTGAAGGTATATACTGGAAATATGAATCAACTTTAAAATCATGGGATGATGAATTACATACTGCAGTTGGTGCAGCAGGTGAACTTTTTGCAATAAGGACTAACCTATTTGAGGTGATGCCTGACGATACATTGCTAGACGACTTTATACTTTCAATGAGAATAGCTCAAAAGGGTTTTAAAATTGCATATTGTAAAAAAGCATATGCTATCGAGCCTCCATCATCAGATATTCTTGAAGAAGAAAAACGTAAAATAAGAATCTCTGCGGGAGGATTACAGTCGGTTTACAGATTG
The DNA here is from genome assembly GCA_964522065.1 of uncultured Bacteroidales bacterium. Classification (GTDB taxonomy): domain Bacteria; phylum Bacteroidota; class Bacteroidia; order Bacteroidales; family UBA1402; genus UBA8389. The sequence continues at coordinate 4,760 of CAZFUO010000158.1, forward strand.
AGAGCATTATTAAACCCCTTTAAATATTCAACACTTTGTTTTCAGTACGTTTCTCACAGGGTACTCAGATGGACAATCACTCCATTTTTACTTTTTTCGCTTTTGCCTATAAATATCACACTTCTTTTTTCAGATAATGCAAACCCTCTTTATATTGTTCTTTTATTACTACAGTGCCTGTTTTATATATCAGCTTTGCTAGGTTATATTTTTGCAAAGAAAAAAATTAAGCACAAAGCTTTTTATATTCCTTTTTATTTTTTGTTTATGAATATCAGTGTATTTAAAGGTATAAGATATCTTGCCAGAAAAAAAGGTAGCGGTGTCTGGGAAAAAGCTAAAAGAGCAGCTTGATTTATCTTTACAAAATTGCACATTCTTATTTTGATTCCTTATCAAAAAATGTAATTTTGTGCTTGTTAGCTTTTTCTGTTTGAATTAAGTAAAAAAATATCACTAAATGTCAAAACCTGAAAACCCTGGATTTTTTGAAGACAAATCTAATGCCGGAAGAATATTAGAAATGACTGCCGACACGATGTTTCTCATCGACAAAAAAGGTGTTGTTGCTGATTTAGTAGTTCATTCAGATACCTGGTTTCTACGCAAAAGAGAATTTTTTATTGGAAAAAAGATTTTTAATCTTTTACCAAGTGAAACGTCAATAGCGATAAAGAATAATATTGATAAAGTTATTCTAACCGGCAAACCTTCAACAGATAATTACGAGATACAACTTGGCAAAAAAGTATACTTCTTTAAATGCATTATTCAGGTATTTGACGAAAAATATCTATTGTGTCAGTATCGGGATATTACTCAAAGAATAATACTTAAACAAAATCTTGAAAAAGCTAATAAAAGACTACAAGCAATTGAAAAAGTTGCCCAGATAGGCCATTGGACATACAATTCATGCACAGAGACTTTCACTTTACAAGGTTATTTCGGTCTGATTTCTACCGGACAGGAAACAATAGATGTAAGTAAAAAAGAAATTATAAATATGCTACATCCTGAGGATATTCCTCAGTTTGAAAGCTATTTAAATAAAGAAGCAGACCAAAAACAAGCAGATTTAAAATTTTACAAAATAGTTTCAGGTGGAAAGACTCACTATTTAAGATTTAAAACCATAAACAGCTATAAAGAAAAAGGTTGTACCATTCTTGAAGGCTATTT
>CAZFUO010000159.1:0-5920 GCA_964522065.1 uncultured Bacteroidales bacterium
ATGCAGATCGCCTCCCCCATTTGTCTGCAACTTTACCCATAGGTACCAGGAAAACCGCTGATGCCAGCAAGTAAGCCATAGTTACCCAGCTCATACCAACAGCGTCAAGTCCTATATCGGCTGCAATACGCGGTAAAGCAATATTTACGGCAGACCCTGTAAAGGGATTAAAAAAATTGGCAATCATGATTACTATCAGAAGTAGATTTTTATTAATATCATGATTGTTTTCAGAATTACTCATAGCTTTATTATGATAAGACGCTGCAAGATTTTTGATAAAATTTTTCTCTTTCTTCTATACCAAGGCACGATCTGTTAATTCTTTGAGTAATAACTTTAACTGACGCTCCTGAATCGGCTAGCTTATTTAACCCGTTTTTCCACCAATACCAGCAGGCTGATCTGATTGCATGCTCAGGAATTGATAACAATTCAGGATTGTCAATAAGATTTAATTTCCAGTCTTTTGATATTGCAGCGTAATTTGACTTTAATGTACATTGAATGGCACCCCTGCCTCTGTATTTCCATCCGTCTCCTGATGACTCATCACCGTTTCCACCCTTATTTGCATAAGCCCTGTTAGCTATCATTTCAGGGTTACCTGCATATACTTCAGCAAGATTATTTGCAAAAATACGAGGCCAAACTCTCATTAATGCCTGAGATGAATAATTCAGATTTTCTTCAAATCTCATTAATTGTGAACTTTCATGCGCCACCTGCGATAAAAAATGAGATACTCTGCAGGGGGTTGTAATACCATAATGCCTCATCCATTTGTTTAAGTAAGGAAGGTATTCACAGGCATGCTTTAGCCTGGGCATGATAATTCTTAGCTGATCTAAAGTGAGCTCCATTTTTGTGTTTCAGGTATCAGGTTACGAGATGAACGACAAAAATAACTTTCCGGCCGCTAAATGCCTAACTTTTAAGGTTTTTTCACATTTAACGGCCGGAAAAGGACAAACACACTTATATATAATGAGATCTGATTACAACTTGTCAGAGTTTTCTAGTAAATAAGATTCTGCTTCAACACTCCACAAACCACGATTTTTATTGCAAATTTCAGCAAGTTTAGCGTAAACAGGATTTGTTTCACCTAACTTTTCGAAATCTGAAATTGGAGTAAGAGGCATTTCAACATGAGTATAAATTAATTTTTTACCTCCTGGTATTTCAGGCAAATGACATGTTGCATCTTTTACAGCATTAAGACCACCGATGTGAGTAACCAATCCGGCAGGATCAAGACCTTTTGACATCATATCAAGAGCCTCAACCATATCATCATTATTACCTCCACTAGTACCTACCACATGAGTAAAAGCATAATGAACATTGTAAAAATTAAACATTGCACTGAAATTTGGATCGCTCGGTCCTGCAAAGAAGTTAAGACAACCATCAAATGCAAGTATTGCATCAGCTTGTTCAACTACAGGTTTAACAGGTGCAAATACAAATACATCATTAAAGCCATCTCCACCAGAAATTGCTTTCAAATCTGCAACAGGATCCTGCATGTCTTTTGTATTTACATATCTAAGGTCAATACCTCTTGATTTAGCAAATTCAACAGTATAAAGTCCGGCAGCTCTGTCAAGCCTGGTTTGATCGACATCAGTAACAACACATAATGAAGGCTTACGGTCTTCACGATTGATGACATAATTAATTGCTGCAAGACCCATTGGGCCAACACCTGCAAGAATGGCCATTTTACCACCATCAACAATTTCCATCTTGTGGATATAGCTACCCGGAGTTGTATGATAATTTGCATGCATTGCACCAATTACACATGATAATGGTTCTGACAATGAAGCAGGATAAAAACCTTCGCCTGTATAAGGCAGAAGACAATTCATTTCCATAACTTCATTTGGAATAATTACATAAGTAGCATCACCACCAATGTATCTGTAGCTATAGCCGGGAGCACTAAGTATTCCAACCGGACCTTTTTCGTAATTCAGAGCAGGCTGAATTGAGAATTTATCTCCGGCTTTAAATTTATCTGCCCATTTTGAACCCACCTGAACAAGGTCACCTGCAAATTCATGTCCGATTATTATCGGATTTTCTGCCACATCATTTGGAATTCTTTTATGATCGGTTCCCTGTGTTGCTGCTTTGTATGATGACATACAAAGACTATCAGTAACAACTCTGGCTAATATTTCATCATCTTTGATTTCAGGTAATTCAAACTCTTCAAGTCTGAGGTCTTTTTTACCATATAATCTGACTGCTCTGGTTTTCATAAGAGTAATTTTTAAAAATTAAGACAACATAACCTGGCCTCCGGTTATAGGCAGAGCCTGACCGGTTTCACCACATTGATCCATAAGATACATTGCACCCTTGGTAACATCCAGAGGTGAACATCCTTTATTCATAGGTACCTGAGCAAGGTAGAATTTCTTTACATCTTCAATTGTTTTTGCTCCTGGCACTTTTCCTGCATTAAGGTATTGTACAAACAAACCATTTTCAGGATCACTCCAGAGCGGGCCTTCATAAAAGTTGCCCGGACAAATTGAATTTACCTTAATACGGTAAGGAGCTAATTCAAGTGCAAAAGATTGAGTAAGTCCTATTCCGCCAAACTTACCACCTGCATATGCAAAGTTGGCCTTACTACCCCTTAATCCTGATTTTGAATTTATTTGAATAATATCTGCGTAATAATCAGAAGAATAAGCAGTTTGAAGCTTCATTACTTTGCTTACAACCTTTGTACAATAGAAGTATGCATTGTAATTTATCTTTGTTACAAAATCAAAGTTTTCAGGTGTCATATCATCTAGTCCACCTGCTCTTAAAACACCGGCATTGCTTATAAATGTGTCGATAGCTCCAAAATTGCAAACTGTTTCGTGAACCAGATTTTCTATAGACTGAATATCGCTTACGTTGGTTTTTACAAATATAGCCCTGTTGCTCTTAGCATTAGCATTAAAGCGTTCAACAGTTGCCATACCTACAACATCATTCATATCGGCTACAACAATATTTGCACCTTCTTCAAGGAGACATCCGGCTATACCTTCACCAAAACCTTGAGCTGCACCTGTTACAACAATAGTTTTATTTTCAACTCTGCCTGCTGAAGCACCAGCTGCAACACTGCGACGATAGTTTTCAACCTCCCAGTTATCAATAAAATCTATTTGCGCCTGAGTCATATGATGATATCCTCCAAATGACTGAGACAACCAGGCTATCTTCATTGCATCTTCAAACACATCCAGAATAATATCACACTGAGCAGCATTATCACCAACAGCAACAAGGCCAATACCCTTAATTAAAATGACTTTTGGCAGATAACCAAACTTATCAATAAAAGCTGGAATAGCGACAGCGGCTTCTGAAATAATATCTTCAGGTTGTTCCTTATTGATAAATATATAGTTTGACTTACAGTATACTATTGCATCGGGTGTAAATGGTCTTGCTACAGCTTTGTAATTTTCTTCACTGTCGTAATAATATTTAATAAGAGCATTCTTTCTAACTTTAAGAGTTTTCAACCCGTTTTTAGAAAGCATCATTCTTATGGCTGGAACCGTAAGCTCAGTACATGAGCAAGTAGCCCTGCTTTCAGTCGGCACCTGATTTACTACTGCAGCATCAAGTGAAGCAAGTATATCTGAATAGATGGTTTTAATTTCATCTATTGTATTTGCTGCAACAAAAATACCATGGTTTTGCAACCAGATAACTGATGGTTCATTGCCGGTTTTAGTGCGATAAGATTTTATTGAGTCATCAACCTTTTTAAACAAAACATAGCCAGGATCAGTATATGGTATATATAAAGCATCCTCACCAAACAGTTTCTTCAGATCTGACTCTGCATTTTCTGCGCACATCAATCCGTTTACAGCTGTCGGATGTAAGTGTACAACAAAGCTAAAATTTATTATATCGTGCATAGAAGTCTCAACAGAAGGCCTTTTGCCCTTAGTAATTGTTGCAAAAGCCAAATCATTTTTAACTTCTTCCTCTCTTGAAGCTGCATCTTTACTATATTCCTTTTCAGACATAAGTGCAAGTCTTGACCTGTCAAGAACCGCAAATCCATCTTCAGTTATTGTTGCCAGAGACGAACCACTGGCTTTTACCCAGATTTTCTCATCGTTTTTGTATGAGGTATTACCGCCGCCTGCAATAACAAAGCGGCTGTCTTTACCATAAAATCTGGAAATATCTATTAAATCTTGTATCTCTTTCATAAACTGTTAATTAATTCGTCTCCCAGTTTTATATACTCTTCTCTTTTACTTCTGTCTGCTTTACCGTTAGCGTCGATATATCCTGGTAATCCCTGAGAAACCACATGCTGATGTGCTGCTACAACACATGCACCTTCGTAGTTGATTTGTAATAACTTTTCTGTCAGAGGAGTTGAATTTCTTGCAAACAGCTCGATTGGCTCCATAGCAGGAGTATTATGCTCACTTCCAAGTGTTACAACAAATCCCTGGTCGTGCAGAAAAGATGCATATTTTTCAAGTAACTGTACATCGTTACGTGTAGTGATAAACTCTACAGAAGCGAAACCTCTTTCAGTCAAAGTCTTTGCAACTTTTTCAAGATCACCTTCAAAATCTGTATATCCACCTTTGGCATCATCGGCCAAAAAAGGATATGTAGGGATACCACCGGCAGCCACAATAATATCGCAAACCGTCTTCATCGGCAGGAAAGCTTTTGGATCTTCCGGCACAAATGCTGCACCACCGGCTTTTAAAAGATTTCCACGTATTTCGTTTTCAACACCAGCCTCATCATTTACCTGAGATTTTAGCTCTTTTCCTGAAAACAAACGACACATGAATTCCTTAATAGCGGTTTCGTTATTTTCAAGATGTTCATAAACTTTCAGCCTCAATGCTTTGGCCAAATGACGTTCACGAACTGAACCCTTAGTTAAAGTATTTACAATCCAGTCAAAATCGAGAGAAAAACCTGCATTATTATCAGTCAAAACCTGATTAAGCTTTTCGCACATGCTTTTTACCTGCTCATTGGCTTCGTGTAATACTCCGGCTAACTGACCGGCAAATGGTTCTTCAAGCTTGAAAGGATAAGATAAGCCCTTACCGCTCAGGTAAGTACGACCCGGATTACCCGGATCGTTTACTCTGAGACCTGCTTTTTGATCTTCTTCGTTAAGACTGATAAACTCAATATTAAACAAAGGATATAATTTTCTCTTTTTGCACTCTTCTGCCCATGACTGATATCCTGAAGTAGTATAAAAATCATTTATACCCACAACAGTAACACCCTCTGCAGCAGCCATATCAAGAGCCTGAGTCAGATCGCTGAAGGCACTGAATGAATAAGGAGTATGTAAGTGAGCGTTTACTTTATGTATTTTCATAATTTAAAAATATTATCAAACACCAAGAGCAGCTCTTCTCATTATCTCTGCATCAGTAAAGTTCTCACCAGGAACATATCCTGCAAGCGGTTGAATCTTTTCGTTGATTAAGTCAAGGAACCAGCTTGGCTGAGGGAAGAATGATTCTTCAAGTTCATATGCAGGTGTAATCCAGTTACGAGAACCTAAAACACACACAGGTGCATCCAGGTAATCAAAACAGAAAGTGCTGATATTTGTAGCCAGATCATTCAGGAACGAACCACGACCACATGCATCACTTGCAACAATACACTTCCCTGTCTTTTTTACAGAAGCAACAACCTTTTCATAATTGAAAGGAACCATTGAACGTGCATCAATCACCTCTGCGCTGATGCCATATTTTTCTTCAAGAATTTTTGCAGCCTGCAATGCCGGATACAAAGTATGTCCAATAGTAAGGAAAGTAATATCCTTACCTTCTTTTTTAACATCAGATTCGCCAAGAGGAATTTCGTAATATCCTTCAGGAAC
>CAZFUO010000160.1:0-5897 GCA_964522065.1 uncultured Bacteroidales bacterium
CTAAGTTAAAAAGAAAAAGTGGAAATTGCCTCAGGATGACAACTTCCACTTCTACCTAATCCTAAAAAAGGATGAACAAAAAAATGTTAGTAGCCAGGATTTTGATAAGCAGCTTTTTCTTCTGCTGACATCTCCATTCCATCAATCTGACTAGCTTGGGGTATTGGTCGTAAATAATCTTTTGCGTTAATAGTTCTGGTTATTGTAACCGGTGTATGATCTTTAACTGCTGCACCGCATATAGTATATTTTGCTGCAATTTCAGCCCATGTCTGAGTTCTAACCAAATCGTACCAACGATAACCTTCACTGTAATATTCACGTGATCTTTCTTCTAGTAAATATTTAACAGTAATAGTCTGAGGAGTTGCAGCAACCATAGCAGAACTATTGTCCAACGATTTAGCCTTATCTTCAGCATTACTAAAATTCCATTTACCTGCTCTTGCACGAATCACATTAATCAAATCATAGGCAGTCTTACCACTCTTTGTTACTGCCCCTTTTACTGCTGCTTCTGCCGCAATAAAATAGAATTCAGAGAATTTTGCCACTACAAAAGGTCTTGTACTACCAGCATTTGGCTGTCCAAGTCCGGTTCCGTTGTCTGTACGATATGGCCCTAACTTCCACAAACCAGGATATACCAATCTGCTGATACCATTTGGTGAAACCACAAAATCTGCTCTGCCCGGCAAAACTCCAGCACCAACATTACTGTTATAAACACTGTTTGAATAATCAATAGCAGTTGAAGGCTCTTCACTCAGGAAAGTCAGAATTGGTTCACCAGGAGCAACTGGCATATTATTTGCGTTGAAAAGTGTTGGATTTGTTACATTAGCCTTATTCCAGTTACCTCTGTAAACAGTAGTGAATGTACCGTCATATCTGGAGTCATTTGATTTATCAGCAAATGTTTTTGTAAATACTTCAATTGGAGGAGCCATTCTTACCCAAGGTCTTCCAAGCGCCTGGGCAGCCTCTCTTTGTACTGAATTTACTGCAGTCTTAGAAGCCCAGTCAGTTTTAGAGCTGGTAATTGATGTATAATTCCATGTCATAAACCAACCTGCATAGTTTGCGCCATTGCCACCACTTTCATAGGTTAAACTAGCACCATTATACAACTCGCTCTTTTCTGTATGATCTGCATATAGTAAACACTCTTTATTTCTATCATTTGTAGCTACATGCAAGTCATAGAAAGTATTACATAGACCAAATTGTCCAGGATTTTCAATCCCCATAACAGCAACATCATATGCTTGCTGAAAATAGTACTGTGCATTTTTTCCATTCGGATCAACTCTTTCAGAAAGTGGATAAGTCGGAATGTTATTGGGATTTTGCAGCCACCACGCATATGTAAGATATGCTTTAGATAAATAAAGTCTGGCAACAGTCTTTGTTGCACCTCCTGTTACCCTTGGAGCATCCGGTAAATCATTAATCGCTTTTAAAAGATCAGGAAAAATTGCTTTTGTATAGACTTCAGGCACAGTATTTCTAACTGAAGTTCTGCTTGTAGATGTATTAAATTTTAATTCACCAGCTCCAAGATCTAGTGGAACTCCACCAAAAGTCTGTACTAACAAAAAGTAATGAAAAGCTCTGAAAAATCTTGCTTCAGCAATTAATGAAGCTGATATTGTTCCTACTGCTTCAGCGTTTTCAATTATACCGCTGGCAGTATTAATATTCGGAAAGGCGTTATCCCAAATCATACCACAATCATTTTGAGTTGGAGTTACATTACCTTCACCAGAAAAATCATGATATTTAAAACCACCTCCACCACTAGCTGCCCATGTAGCCTCGTCAGTACCGGTTATACATTGATTCAGGAAATAACCATTTCCGTATAGTTGACGTAATCCGGCATATAACCCGGTCAAACCTCCCATAACACCCTTTTCAGTCTTGAAATAACCGGGCTCATAAATACTTCTTGGTTGTTCATCAAGAATATTTGTACATCCCGCCAAAGCCAGAATAAGGGCTACAGATACAAATTTTTTTATTAAAATATATTTTTTCATCTCTATCACTTATTAAAATGTAACATTAAGTCCTACCAGATAATTACGTGTTGAAGGAGTGTTTGTACCAACTATAAGAAGTCTTCTTGGGCCTCCAACAGCCACATTTTCATTTCCATATGAGTTAGGTTCAGGATCCATACCTGATTCTTTATTGTATGGTGAAAACATTACAAATGGGTTTTCAACAGTACAATACATTCTTAGTTTTTCAATTCCAAGATTTTTCAGTACAGACTGATTGAAATTATAACCCAATGCAATTGTACGAACTTTTAGATATGAAGCGTCAAAATAACCTAGAGTGCTACCATATTTCGGATTGTCTCCACCTACTCCATTAGGTTTAGGATATTTTGCATCTGTATTTTCAGGAGTCCAAAAATCAACTTTAACATTGTTACCCGATCTTGAATTAAGATTATTCAAATATCCATTTGCGGCATAAAGAGAACTAATCAAAATACCACCACTTTTGAATGTGCCGATAGCACTTAAGTCAAATCCTTTATAAGTCACTTTTGTATTAAAACCACCCTGAAAATCAGGATTAACCTCAAGTACTTCTCTGTCGTCAGCACCAATAGCCCTTGTCGGTTTTCCGTTTTCATCAACAGGACCGTTATACTTAACCTTAATCATACCAACATTTCCACCAGGTTCAAGTTCTGCAAAATAAGGATCGCCCTCTTGCCATAAGCCTATTTTTGTATAATCGTAAATAACATCTATTGAATTACCTACAAACCATAAGTTGCCTTCATCTTTTTTTCTTTCTGAAGCCAACGCTACAAGTTTGTTCTTATTTGAATAAACATTCAGACCTGCTTCCCATGTCCAACCATTCAGATTATCAATAATTATCCCGTCAAGAGATAACTCAATACCTTTATTCTGTGTTTCACCTATATTAGCCATATAACTGCTTACACCGGCAGTTTTTGGTAAACCAACACTTAATAATACGTCATGAGTATTTTGAATGTAATATTCGAATGTACCGCTTAACCTATTGTCAAGTAATGCAAAATCAAGTCCAAAGTTCCAGGTTTTTGAATATTCCCATCCTAAATTAGGATTTGGTAATTCAGACACATAATAACCCGTTGAATATGTGGTTCCGAAATTATAAGGAACTGTACTAAGTAATCCTAAAGTTTTGTAAGGATCTACTGACTGATTTGATGTCTGTCCGTAACCTGCACGTAACTTCATCATATTTACAGCACTTAAATCTTCCATAAAACTTTCCTTCTTTATATTCCAACCTGCAGAAACCGCAGGATAAGTATGCCTTTGATGTCCTGGAGCCAGTCTGGAAGAGGCATCCGATCTCATAGTTAAACTTAACATGTATTGATCATTATATGAATACATAGCTCTACCCATCCATGATAACAATCCACTCATATTGTATGCCTGCCATGACGGATTTACTGATATTTCTCCGTTTGCTCTACCTAAATTGTAAAACTGGAAAAAGTCTGCCGGAATATCTTTGGCTGATACTGAAGAGCTATTATATTTTGACTGTTCTGATGAATACAATGCAACAACATTAATATTGTGTTTATCATTAAAAGTTCTGTCGTAAGTCAATAAGTTTTCAACCTGCCAATGTGTAGTTAAAGAATTATTTATTGATGCAGTTGAAGGTGTTGTAGGAGTACCGCTAAATACACCCTCACCTGTATAATTACCACCATTGCTGGCTCTTAAATCTAAACCAATATTCATTCTGTATTTAAGGCCTTCAATACCGGGTATTTTTACTTCACCATACATAGAATTATATGTACCAAAAGCCCTTGTCTGGTCAATATACTTATCTCCAAGTCCTTCAAGAACAGATCTGGTTAATACAAATTGCTTTCCTGAAGTTTGTTCAAGAATTCTGTCTTTTAAACTACCATCAGCATTTGTTATAACTGCAATTGGAGATCTTGCAAGCGCGGCGTAAACAGCACCAAGATTATTCCCATTTTGTATTGAGAAACTGTTTTGTGACGAAAAACCAAATTTTAAATAATCTCCGATACCCTGATCAAAAGAGGCACGATATGAATATCTTGTATAATCCTGCAACGGAACTACTGCTTCATCCTTATAGTAACCAACTCCAAAGTTAAAATTGCCCTTTTCTGTACCACCTGCAATTGCTAAATCGTGACTTTGAACAACACCTGTTTTATATAAGAGATCCTGCCAGTCAGTATTTGCATCATCAGATTCATCAAGAGTGTTTTGATACTGATTTGAAGCTTTACGCAAAGCAACAAATTCAGGTCCTGTCATCATTGGATATCTTGCAAAAACTTCTTTTGCACCCGTATATCCAGTATAAGTTGCTTTAGCTTTTTGACCAACCTTGCCTTTGTTTGATGTTACAAGAATAACACCATTAGCACCCCTAGACCCATAAATAGCAGTAGCAGATGCATCTTTTAAAATGTCAACACTTTTAATACTCGCAGGGTCGATATCACCTATCTGACCTGCAAAAGGTATTCCGTCAAGAACTACTAATGGATCGTTACTCGCATTTAGCGAACGAGTACCACGAATTCTGATTTGCATAGACGAGCCTGGTTTTGATGATGTTTGAGACATCTCTACTCCGGCAATTCTTCCCTGTAATGCTCTTGAAATATTACCGGTAGGAATATCTCTTATAACTTCTCCACCTATCGAAGCTACAGAACCTGTTACAGCTTCTTTTCTTTGAACACCATAACCGACAACAACAACTTCCTGCAAAGCTTTCTCGTCTTCTACTAGCAAAACATTTAAAAAAGATTTACCTTGTATATCTACTACCTTGGTCAGGTACCCTAGATATGAAAATTTTAAGCTGGAATTTGCTGGAGCTTTCAGACTGAAATTCCCGTTAATATCAGTCAAAGTTCCATTTGTGGTACCTGACTGTACAACGCTAACACCAACTAACTTTTCACCCGCTGCATCTGTAATAACTCCGGATACCGAAATTGTCTGACTAAATGCACCGAATGAAAACAAAGAAAAAAATAAAAGGCACAAGAGCCTACCTGTTTTTTTGATTTTCATGGTTTAGTTCATTTGAGTTTTTAGTATAAAATCGAAACAAAAGTATCCATTGCCTACCTCCTGCATATTAGAAAATAAACATACCTTTTCAATTTTTAAGTAAAAATCACAAATTCACCATCCATACAATAAAATATAATAAATTACATATCAACACTTTGGACAAAACACCCTATTAAATTCAAATTTCACTCGGAGTTTTGCCAAAATATTTTCTGAAAACAGTACTAAAATAACCGATACTGGAGAAACCGCACATTTCACTTACCTCCGTTACAGAATACTTTCCGGAATTTAATAAATCTAAAGCCTTATTCAATCTTATCGATTTGATAAACTCATTTGGAGACTGTCCCGTTAACGACTTCATTTTTTTGTAGAGTAAAGACGGACTTACATTCATAGATGAAGCAAAATGGTCTTTATCAAATTCGCAATTTGAAATATTTTCTATAGAAATCTCAATAGCCTTTTTAAGGAATTTATCGTTGTTCTCATTTGAAAACACCTGTTCGTCATCACAATTTTGAATTATCCTCAATGCCTTTTCTCTTATCACTTTTCTGTTATTTATTATAGAAAATATTTTCTGAGTTAAGATATTTATATCAAATGGCTTAGTCAGATAATCATCAGCACCCAGGCCCAAACCCTTTATTTCTTCTGAGACATCAGTCAGGGCTGTTAGTAAAATAACAGGAATATGGGCGGTTTCGTAAGTAATTTTAATCTTCCTGCACAATTCAAAACCATCAATACCAGGCATTAAAATATCTGAAATGACTAAAT
>CAZFUO010000161.1:0-5824 GCA_964522065.1 uncultured Bacteroidales bacterium
GTCGCATCATGCCATCGTGAAATTCTCTGGGGTATTCTCTTGCAAAATCTCTGACAACTTCTTTTCCAATAAGCATGTCAATTTCTTTTGCAAGACTGTGAATAAAAAAGCTTGCTATCAAAAATGCTGTTGTTGCAAAGACATACCATGCCCACTTCTTTTTATTGAATAGAGCTGGCATTAGAACAAAAAGATTTACATAAAATGCAATAATCAAAAATATATTGTTTACCAGAATAGGTAATGGCATCCTGAGCAGAAAATCATTATTGTGATTGAATTTTCCAAAATTTGGTCTGAATAGCATTGGCAGGGAGAAAAATGCTACCCAAAAAATAAGATGAAGTAGTACAACAAACATCCTTTTAATTAGCAGGTCTCTTTTATGATTAATCATATATATCAGAATGTTAGACTGGTTACTCTGGATGTTATAGTAAAAGTTTTTTTCAATGTGCCACCTGAATAGATGCCTCCTGAGAAAAGTCCGTTTGTATTCTCTCCTGTACTCACTCCACCAGTATAAATTGAATAATTGGTTCCGGCTTTTAAGTCTGGTGATGAGAATACTATAGAGTAAAAACTTCTCAAAGGTTTAAATGTTAGTAGGTTGCTTCCTGTGGCATCTTGTATATGAAACAATGTTCCGGCAGGGATTGCACCTGATGTTGTTGCTTTTACAGAATATTGAGTGGAAGCTGTCCCCGGAGCCTGAGTCATGTTTGAATTCGTCCCTGATATCACCAGAAAGCCTCCTGTTACACTACATGTTCCGTTGTAGTCCATGCCGACTTCCGGTTGTGACTGAGGTCCGTGGACAACTATTTTTCCACCCGATATTACAATATTTCCATTACTGTCAAGACCATCACCATTTGTTGAGTTCGCAAAAATGTTTCCGCCTTTTAAATATAAATAACTACCATCATTACCTTCCCCTCCTGAACCTTTGGTTGCATTAAAGCTGTCATCAGAAGCAGTTATATTTACAGTTCCATTATTTACCGTAATAACAGGAGCCTCAATTCCTTCAACAGACTTTGTAATATTCAATATTCCGTTGTTAATAGTAATTGATACATCCGACTTTAAACCGTCATCTGCTGATGAAATATTCGCGGTTCCGTTGTCAAATGTTATTGCTCCGTCACTTTTTATTGCTTTTGATTCAGCATAAACGACCTCTCTTCCAGATGTGTACAGGTTTATTTTTGCACCTGTTGTAGTAACATTTAATACCGGGCTACCAGACGAGCTGCCAATATTTATGTTTCCATCTGATGATATACCTTTTGAAGCAGATCCTGAGCAGTTTATTTTTATGTTGCCCGAAAGTAGTTCAATAAAGCCATCTGAGCTTAATCCGGCAGAGTTGTAGGAATCAATAGCACCCTCATTATTGGTGTATTTAGCTCCGTTGCCACTTGTTGATATATCTGTGTTTCCACCTGAGATTGTGATGCCTGTCTCTGATGAGATTCCTTTTCCGGCCACTCCGGTTGAAATTATCTTCAAATCCGAACCATTTAGTTTAATTATACCGTCACTCCTGACGGCAGTGCAATATGAAGGGTCATATCTTCCTGTTACTGTACCTGGCTCTAAAACCACTCCTCCTGATGTTGTTAAAACAATTTCACCGCCGCTTAATTGCATTAATTTCTTACTTTTCAGAGCCTTCGAATTATTACCTGTCAAAGATACATTTATTTTTCCACCTGTCATAGTCAATGTGCTGTCAGTTTTTATACCGCTGACATCTATACCGCTGTTTGTGATATCCACATTGCCTGTTTTCATTATAAAAGGACCGTCTTCGCAATCAATGCCATCACCTGCAGAAGTAATCTTTAAAGTACCTCCATTAACGAAAACTCCGTCTTTACCATGAATTCCATCTTTAATAGCAGCCAGTACATTTATATTTCCATTATCAAACTGAATATAATCATCACTGCAAATGCCATGTTTGTCAACACCTTTTCCAGTTACATTTAATATTCCTCCGCCATTAAAAATTAATTGTCCTTCACTAAACAAAGCAGCTTTCAGAGTCGCATCTTCATACGTTGAACCGTCAGAAATATTATTTACTATTCCTTCAGGTAAATTTACAGTCACAGCTTTTCCTGACAAAATATTTATTGCCGGGCCATCATTATTGCCCAAAGTCAGTCCGTTTAGTCTTAATATGCACGACTTCTGACTTGAAAGATTGAAAGAGCCATTTCCGCAATTTCCAGACAATTCATAAATCAAATCTTTT
This sequence comes from uncultured Bacteroidales bacterium, assembly GCA_964522065.1. GTDB lineage: Bacteria > Bacteroidota > Bacteroidia > Bacteroidales > UBA1402 > UBA8389. Next base: position 2,267 of record CAZFUO010000161.1, read on the forward strand.
GTTTCACTCTCCGAAACCACGGTAACATCATTTCCGTTAATTGATATTTTTAAACCTTCAAACGCATAAGGGTTTACTACCCTGGTTTCATTCTCGTTGTATGAGATTTTGATAATATTTCCAATTTCCTGAAAAGATATACTGTCAATTTGATTAATTCCAAGGTTGTAAACAGAGTCATTAAGCATGAAAGTAACACTCTCAGATGTTTTGTTAAAAATAACACTGTCTATTTTTGCAACAGGCATTCCTGATGAAGATTTGTTGGCCAGGTGTAGAGTCAACTTTTCTTGTCCTGTAATAAACAGGCAAATGACGAGTATAAATAAAAATAGCAACCTTTTCATTTTACTATAAGTTTGTCTGTTTTATTACCAAATTTCAACAGATATATACCGACTGAAAGATTACTAATGTCAATTTCATTGTCATCTATGCTGACAGTCTTTTTAATAAGCAACTTGCCGGCAAGATTGTAAATAAAAGCAGTGATTACTTCTGATTCCGGAATTACCAGCCTTACAAAGTCTTTTGTCGGGTTAGGATATATGTAGTATTTAGTGTTATTTGTGGTTTCGGCTATTTCAGAAGTGAATCCTGTGAAATACATTTTATTCAAATCACTGAAAGCTAATGTTGTTATTGTATTATTGAAATTTACGACCCTGATTTCGTTTTCTGAAAAAGTGATTTTTCTTATTTCTGATGTCGCGAAACTCTCTTCAAGGCCATTTTTTGTCCTTATTTTAAGGGTGTTCTCAGCATTGATTTTGCTGATGTTAGAGATAAGTATCAAGCCTGATATTGAAAGAATGGAGAGCAATTTCTTCATGTCACTTAAGTTGTTAATTATGAACAAAGACTTCGCAAAAATAACCTGCATATTTTTAAAGGCTAAACAATACCCTCAAAAGCCTGAATAAAATCGGTGAATGATGTCAGATTTGACAGGAGTTATAAAAAACAAAAAACCCGGAGATGACTCCGGGTTTCTGTTTTGGTGATCCGCCTGGGGCTCGAACCCAGGACCCCAACATTAAAAGTGTTGTGCTCTACCAGCTGAGCTAGCGAATCTGCCCTTATTGCTTCTGAAAAGCGACTGCAAAGATAGTCACTCTGTCGAAAAGCGCAAAAAAATGAGGGAATATTTTTTAAATTTCTTTAAAATGATGCTATAAAAAACTGTTATACAGCATAATAAAAATGAAAAATAATTTTGATAACAGCGGTTTCAATACAAATATTACACTTCTGAGAGCCCATTTCATGCAAAAAATGCAATCAAATTGACTATCTTTGTGCTTCAAAATTGCCACTTACAATTAATCACTAATAATTAACCACTAAAAAATGGCTGACGATAAAAAAATTATTTTTTCTATGGTTGGGGTAAGCAAGGTATTCCCACCACAAAAACAAGTGCTGAAAAACATCTACCTTTCATTTTTCTATGGTGCCAAAATTGGTATTATAGGTTTGAATGGTTCAGGTAAATCTACCTTGATGAAAATAATCGCCGGTCTTGAGAAAGAATTTCAGGGAGATGTAGTCTTCTCACCCGGTTATTCTGTAGGCTACCTGGAGCAGGAGCCTAAACTCGACGAAAACAAGACTGTAAAAGAAATTGTAATGGAAGGTACGCAGGAGATAGTTGATACACTTGCTGAGTACGAGGAAATAAATAATAAATTCGGTTTGCCTGAATACTATGAAGATTCAGATAAGATGGATATCTTGTTTGCAAGGCAGGCAGAATTGCAGGACAAAATTGATGCTACAGATGCCTGGAATCTTGATAATAAGCTTGAACGTGCTATGGATGCTTTACGTTGCCCACCTGATGACCAGCTAATTGGTACTCTTTCGGGAGGTGAAAAAAGACGAGTGGCTTTGTGTCGTTTGTTATTAAAGCAGCCTGATGTACTTTTACTTGATGAACCAACTAACCACCTTGACGCTGAGTCTATAGACTGGCTTGAACAACATCTTCAACAATATCAGGGTACAGTTATTGCCGTAACTCACGACCGTTACTTCCTTGATAACGTAGCAGGATGGATACTCGAACTGGACAGAGGTGAAGGTATTCCATGGAAGGGTAATTATTCTTCATGGCTTGAACAAAAGACCAAGCGTATGGAAATGGAAGAAAAGCAAGCTAGTAAGCGAAGAAAAACTCTTGAGCGTGAACTTGATTGGGTAAGAATGGCTCCAAAGGCAAGGCAAGCAAAGGGAAAAGCTCGTTTGAATTCATACGATAGATTACTTAATGAAGATCAAAAAGAAAGAGAAGAAAAGCTGGAATTGTTCATACCTAATGGACCAAGACTTGGTAATAAAGTAATTGAAGTACAGGGCGTAAGTAAAGCTTACGGCCAAAAACTTTTGTTTGATAATCTTAACTTCAGTTTGCCTCCCAATGGTATTGTAGGTGTTATTGGACCTAACGGTGTAGGAAAAACCACACTTTTCAAACTCATTATGGGACTTGAAATACCAGATGCCGGTAGTTTTGACGTTGGCGAAACCGTTAAAATAGGTTATGTCGATCAAAGTCACGAAGCAATTGATGCTGAAAAAACTGTATATCAAATAGTTTCAGGTGGAACTGATTTTATAAGGGTAGGAGGTAAGGAAATAAATTCCAGAGCATATCTTTCTAAATTTAATTTCACAGGAGCTGACCAGGAAAAGCTGGCAGGTGTACTTTCAGGTGGAGAGCGAAACCGCTTGCATCTGGCATTAAATTTAAAATCGGAAGCTAATGTGCTCTTGCTTGATGAGCCTACCAATGATATAGATGTTAATACTCTGAGAGCATTGGAAGAAGGTCTTGAAAACTTTGCAGGATGTGCAGTAGTAATCAGCCACGACAGATGGTTTCTTGACAGAATCTGTACTCACATTCTTGCTTTTGAAGGAAACTCTGAAGTCTTTTACTTTGAAGGTTCATACTCAGAGTACGAAGAAAACAAACGCATGAGATTGGGTGACGAAGCACCAAAAAGAATAAGATACAGAAAGCTTATATCAGATTGATTTATATTTACACCAGGGCAGAAGACCGCATTTGTCACAAAGTGGTTTTCTGGCCTGGCAAATATATCTACCGTGTAAAATCAGCCAGTGATGAGCTACAGGAAGCAGCTCTTCAGGAATGTACTTCATTAATGTTCTCTCGGTTTCTTCGGGAGATTTAGAATTTTCAGTAAGTCCAAGGCGATTAGAAACCCTGAAGACATGAGTGTCAACAGGCATTGCCGGTTTGTTAAAAGCGCAAATGAGTACAACGCTTGCCGTTTTTCTCCCAACACCAGGTAAAGTCAGAAGGTCGTCCATATTTTCTGGAATCTTACCGCCAAAGTCTTCAACAACTTTTTGCGCCATTCCAATTAATGACTTTGCCTTATTGTTTGGGTAAGAAATACTTTTGATATAACTAAAAACCTCATCTACCGACGAAACCGCTAAAACTTCAGGCTCCGGAAAAGCCTGAAATAAAGCAGGAGTAACCATGTTTACCCTTTTATCGGTACATTGAGCAGAAAGAATAACAGC
>CAZFUO010000162.1:0-3243 GCA_964522065.1 uncultured Bacteroidales bacterium
AGCGACCACTCGCCCCCCAGACGAGTACTCTAAACCGGACTGAGCTACACCCCGTTTTGCCTTAGGCGGTGCAAATTTACATTTTTTTTGCTAAGGGGCAAACCTGATTTCTCTAATTTTGCAATAAATATGGCCTTTAAGGGTAATGTGATAAGATTACAGGCTTCTGTAATAGTCAAGCATGCTTATTATAAGTGATTCATCAGCAGTTTGATCAAGCTTGATTTCACCAACGTCCGAAAGGAGAGTGAAATTTATATTTTTATCAACATTCTTTTTGTCGTGAGTCATGGCGTTTATAAGATAATCGTAATCTGATGGCTTTATTTCAAAGAGACCGTAGTTTTGTTTTACGAAAGTCACAATCTGGTTAATCTGGTTTTCAGGAAAATTCAGTTGTTTTTTTGATAAATAAAGTTCGCAGATTAAGCCCCAGGCAATTGCGAAACCGTGAAGTACAGGTCTTCCTGAGTGATGCGAGAAGCTTTCGAAAGCATGGCCTACAGTATGGCCAAGATTAAGAGCCTTTCTGATGCCATTTTCTTTTGGGTCTGCTATTACAATGTCTCTTTTTATTACAACAGAACGTTCTATAGCCTTATCGAAGTCTGAGCTTTCAGGGTGAGTAAGATCAAGACTCAGAAGGCTGTTTAAGTAGTCTGTATCAGACAGAAGACCGTGTTTAAGCATTTCTGCAAAACCCGACAGTATGTTTTCTTTATCAAGAGTTTTGTAAAACCCTGAATAAAAAATTACTGCTTTTGGTTGATGAAATGCTCCTATCTCATTTTTTAGTTCGTTAAAGTTGATGCCGGTTTTACCACCTACTGCCGCATCAACTGCAGACAAAATAGTTGTAGGTATGTTTATACAGTCTATACCTCTCTTAAAGGACGCTGCTGCAAAACCGCCGATATCTGTTATCATACCTCCGCCAATATTTATAAGTACCGACTTTCTGGTAGCTCCATTTTTGCTAAGGAACATCCATATTTTAGAAAGGCTTTCAACATTTTTATTTCCGTCACCGGCAGGAATGGTAAGATATTTTGCGGTTTTCAGACATGAATATTCTTTAAATTCAGGTAAGCAAAGTTGTTCAGTTGTAGTGTCTGTAAGCACAAAAATCTGGTCAGCTTTGTAAGCAGAAAGTAGTTGAGTGAGCCCTGTTTCGGGATTTTGACTAAATATCAGTTGGGTAGACATTTTTAATAATAAGTTTTTGTTGATGCAAAGATACGATTTTCGATGTTTTTTCCCATATTTGCAATTGATGTGGTCGTGAATAATCAAGACCTTAAATCTGAAGATATGTTTCCTGTATTTTTTGAATCTTGGGCAGACTTTTCTATATTTTTAATTAATTCGGTATATCTGATTACTATAGTCGGTGCTATACTTGTAGTTGTGCTCGATAACAGAAATCCGGTCAAGACAATTTCCTGGATACTGGTCTTGATTTTTCTGCCTTATGTAGGACTTATATTGTATATATTTTTTGGCCAGAGATACCGTAAGCAAAAAATTATTGCCAGAAAAAGTATAAGGAGTATAGAGAATAATCCTGCTTATTTGTATGAGGAGCTAAATCCAACTCAATTCCCAAAGAGTTGTACGAGTATAATACAGCTTTTAAGAAAAAACAATTATCATCCTGTTTTTTCTGGAAATGATGTTCGTTTAATTACTGACGGAACCGCTAAGTTTGAAATGCTTTTTGAAGACATCAACAATGCCAGAAAGCACATACATATTGAATATTATATATTTGACCAGTCAAAGATTGGGCATAAGTTACAGGCACTGCTTATAAAAAAAGCAAAAGAAGGTGTTGAGGTTAGAGTAATTTTTGATGATATTGGCTCGTGGAAAACGAAAAATAAGTTCTTCCAGGAAATGAAAGATGCAGGTATTCAGGTTTTACCATTCCTGAAAGTGTTGCTGCCATATCTTTCACCTAAGTTTAATTATCGTAATCACAGGAAGATAGTTGTTATAGATGGTGAAATAGGTTATACAGGTGGTATGAATGTTGCTGACAGATATATTGACGGTGGAAAGTTTGGCTCGTGGAGAGATAGTCAGATAAGAATTTGCGGAAAAGGTGTTTATGGCCTGCAAACTGCTTTTCTGATAGACTGGTATTTTGTAAGCAGACAATTGCTTACTTCCAAGTTTTATTTTCCTGATATTAAAATTCATGGAAAGTCACTAGTGCAGACTGCAACAAGTAGTCCAGATACTGACTGGGAAGGCATAATGCAGGCTATATTTTGTATAGTGGCTGAGGCTAAGGATTATGTTTACCTTCAAACACCATATTTTCTGCCTAATGAAAGTTTATTGACTGCCTTACAGACGGCTGCTTTAAGCGGAGTTGATGTGCGTTTGATGATACCGGCGGTTTCGGATACTCCAATAACTGCCCGTGCAATGAGATCTTATCTGGCTGAAGTTATGGATGCCGGAGTTAAAGTCTATTTTTATAACAACGGTTTTATGCACGCCAAAACCGCGGTTTCGGATGATATTATTTCTACAGTCGGGTCTGCAAATCTTGATTATCGTAGCTTTGAGTTTAACTTTGAGGTTAATGCTTTTATTTATGACAAAGATTTTGCTAAAGGCATGAAAGATGTCTTTTTAAGTGATTTGGAGTATTGCAACAGACTTGATCCTGCAGAATGGGCTAAAAGGCCGGGTATGGTTAAGTGGGTTGAGTCTGTTTGCAGGATATTCGGTCCTATGTTATGACGGGTTACAAAAAAAACTGAAATTTACACTGCCGTAAACCCGCTTTTCTAAAAACAGGGGGTGATCTGTAAAACTTGTTTTTGAAGAATGTTCTACTATAAGGTATCCGTTTTCGTTTAACAGGCCGACTTTGAATATTCTGTCAGGAATGTTGCTTAGATTTGGGTCTGAATAGGGGGCATCGGCAAAAATTAAATCGAACTTTTGTTTGCAGGTTTCAATGTATTTATAAACATCTCCGTTTATTATGGAAAGTGGCTCGTTTATTTTCTCTGATACTGTACGTATAAATTTTATGTGAGGAGCATATTGTTCTACTATTGTTACTTTTTCTGCTCCGCGGGAAATAAACTCGAATGCGATGCTGCCTGTTCCTGAAAATAAATCTAATACACTTAGTTCTTCAAAGTCAACTTTGTTTGCCAAGACATTAAATAAGCCTTCTTTGGCAAAATCTGTTGTTGGTCTTGCTTTAAGGTCTTTTGGCAG
>CAZFUO010000162.1:3343-5820 GCA_964522065.1 uncultured Bacteroidales bacterium
ATTTCATTTTCGGATGTTATTTCTGATGGAATTAATGTGAATCGTAAGATGTTTTCGTTGATGGTAATTTTTGAGTTTAACTCATTCCACCCTTGTTTTAGAACAAAATCTTCGAGTGCGTCCGGAAAGTCAACGTTTGCATTTATTTCAAGTTTATATGTCTGCAAACCGTTATTTGCGGTTTCGTAAAAAATAAATCCATCCGGATAAGCAAGGATGGACAAGTTTATTGCTGTTGCAGTCATTTACTCATTTTTTTAAGGTTGGTAAAATTAGTAAATCAAAATGAAACAAGCTACTTTTGGTATAAAATTTATCTTCAATGGATTTCGAACGTCTGGCATCTTTAATTACTGAAAATTTTCCTTTTACACCTACTACTGACCAGAAATTAGCAATTGATTTGCTTGCTGATTTTATGTTGACTTCCGATGAAAACAAAGTTTTTGTACTGAAAGGTTATGCGGGAACCGGTAAGACCAGTCTTATTAGTGCTTTTATTAGATTTCTCGACTCGAGAAGTGTTGAACATATTTTGTTGGCCCCAACTGGCAGGGCTGCAAAGGTGTTGGCTTCTTACAGTGGTTGTGATGCTTTGACTATTCATAAGAAGATTTACCGTAAAAAAGTTGCTGCCAGTGCCGATGAAGGATTTTCTCTTAATTTCAATAAGCACAGAAATGCTTATTTTATTGTTGATGAGGCTTCAATGATTTCTAATGAGGGACAACAGTCTTTTGGTGGCGGAAGACTTCTTGATGATTTGCTTGAGTTTGTTTATTCAGGTGAAGATTGCAGGTTGATATTGTTAGGTGATACAGCTCAGTTGCCACCGGTAGGTCAAGTGGTTAGTCCGGCTCTTGATAGCGAAAACCTCAGAAGTCTTGGGATGAATGCGGTTTCGGTGGAGTTGACTAAAGTTTTAAGGCAAACTGAATCGAGTGGAATACTCACTAACGCAACTAATATCAGAGATTCGATAAGGAATGATAATGTGAAGGTCATGCCTAAGCTTAAGGTAAATGGTGTGGATGTTATAAGGGTTTCGGGTGAAGAGCTTTCTGATTTATTATCTGAATCTTACAACAGGGTAGGTATTGATGAAAGCAAGATAGTTTGTTATTCAAATAAAAGATCGGTCTTGTTTAATAAGGGCATCAGAAATACGGTTTTATACAAAGAGGACGAGATTACTTCGGGTGATATTTTACTGGTTGCAAAAAATAATTATTTATGGTCTGATCAGTATCCTGAGATTCCTTTTATTGCCAATGGCGATCTTATAGAGGTTGTCAGGGTAAAAAAACAGTATGAAATGTATGGTTTGAGATTTGCTGACATGCTTGTAAGGTTTAAGGAGTATAATTGGGAGCTTGATGTGAGAATAATTTTAGATTCACTTACTTCCGAGGCCCCTGCACTTGAGAAACCGCTGCAGGAGAGGCTTTATATCGATGTAATGGAAGATCACTCGTTTGTGTGTAAAACCAAAAAGGAACTGTATGATTCGATGAAGAGAGACCCTTGGTTGAATGCACTTCAGGTAAAATATGGTTATGCTTTTACTTGCCACAAGTCACAGGGTGGTCAGTGGAAAGATGTTTTTATAGATCAGGGTTATCTTACAGAAGAAAGGATGGGGCTTGATTATTACAGATGGCTTTATACAGCAGTAACCAGAGCTACAGATAAGCTGTTTCTTGTGAACTTTAATGATGAACTGATAGGGTAGTTTTTAGTGATAAGTTTTTAGTTTTTAGTGGTTGGCGCGAGAATATGGGGTTAATACCAGGCGCTGCGCTAAATGCCAACGAAAAGCCTGTGGCTTTTCTAAATGCCAGACGGCTGCGCCTAAACGCCGAACGCTACGCTAAATGCCAGGCACTCGCCGGGCTAACTAATTGCTAAGTACTACTTTCAAAATTTCCCACTACATCCCGAACCCCGACCACTAAAAACTAAACACTTATCACTAAAAACTAGTAATTTTTCTTGATAAAAGTGTACTGAAAGTATTAATTGAAAAGTATACCACTATAAAATCCTTACCCCACTCAAAATTCTAAAATACCGTTTTAGACGTCGTCTATAGGACAACCCCCAATTTTGTATAGACGACGTCTAAATAGCCATTTTAAAATCGAGACAGTCACAACTTTTTTCAGTATCCTAAATAACTGATAAACATAATTGTAGCCTTTTACTCGGATCAAGTAAAAACCAGGCCTCTGACATATAGCACAACGTTAGGTATTTGTCACAGCGTCAGATATTTAGCGCCGCGTTCGGCGTTTAGGCGTAGCCGCCTGGCATTTAGCGCAGCGCCTGGCATTAACCTCATAGTCTCGCGCCAACCACTAAAAACTAATCACTAAAAACTAGTAACTAACCTATCTTGCTGACAACGTCTTCTATTGCTTTCGAAAGGCCTGAAACATTTTTACCACCTGCTGTTGCAAAATGTGCCTGACCTCCAC
>CAZFUO010000163.1:0-5797 GCA_964522065.1 uncultured Bacteroidales bacterium
CAAGTGACTTGATTTTTACTGTCGATTGGCCTTCAGGTACGTTCATGCAAAAAGCATATAGTGAACCGTTTTTACCAACAGTAAAACGGATATCCTGTGCATTAAATTTAAATTCGGCATGCCTGCGCTGCAAAGCACCACCGGGCAACATCTTTAGTTTGCCGTCAACTATTTCGCCTTCTCCGGGTATTTTCCAGGCATGGCTACCGTAAACGGCTTCTCCATTGCGCTTCATCCATATGCCAAGTTCTTTGAGCATTTTTATACACTCATCTTCTAAGGAGCCATCGGGTCGTATTGGAATAGAAAGAGCTGCATTACCATCTCTGGCTATAGCCTCGATGATATAACGTATCATCATTCCTGAATTGTAGGTAAAATTTGGAGCGTAAAACCAATCTCCGACCGGGGCTTCTCCTATCCAAGGCTGGTCTGTTTTGATAGGAGCCGGAATACCAAACTCTTCTGTATTTACAGTTCCGTTGGTTTTATGCCTGAACTTTACAATGCTAAATGTATTTACTTCACCACGGATTTTCAGAGTACGGTTGTAAAAGTCGGCCATTACCAATGGCATTGCATTGGTTTTTATACCTGTACCTGTGCCATTTCCTGTGAAAGGCCCCTGAACGGTTCCGTCAGTATAAATAAAATCAGGTTCATATTTATCTACTACATCCATCATACGTAAGGCCCATTGGGTGGTGTACCATTTTGCATATTCTATATGTTTGGAAAAAATTCCTGCAGGAGGTGGTGACCAACCTGATGCTGCCGCTTTGGTCACACCTTTGTACTCACGTAAGTCTATACCGTAAAGCAAACGTGGATCGTAGCCTTCCCACCACTTTCCTTTTCCGTCAGCAATAGTCAGATGACCGTCGTAAGGTACACCTTTTTTGCTTCCTTCGGTATCGCTGTTAAATGCAGTTTGCCACCACCACCATGTATATTCGTGATGGAAGGTAACTCCAAACCTGATTCCGTTGGCACGACATGCTTTGGCCCATTCGCCTATAAAGTCGCGTTTTGGCCCAATATTTACAGAGTTCCATGGCTGATAACGAGAATTCCACATATCGTAATTGTCGTGATGCACACCTTGCACCATCAAAAAACGTGCTCCAGACTCCTGATATAATTTTGCAAAAGCAGCCGGATCTAATTTTGAAGGATTCCATGTTTTCAATACATCCTTATAACCCACTTCAGATGGGTGTCCAAATCTATTAAGATGATTTTTATAGGCAATATGGCTAGATTTGTAAAGATTTCTGGCATACCAGTCTCCACTTTCGCCAGCAGACTGAGGTCCAAAGTGCACCCATATACCAAATTTTGCTTCGCGAAGCCAGGCGGGTTCGCCGGGATAATTCTTTTCTATAGATTCCCAACTTGCTTCAAAAGGGCCGGGTGTAATGGGTATATCTAGTTTTATTTCGTTAAAAGTTCTCGAATCGCCCATTTGGACCGTATCAATTCCAACCGGAGTATAGACTGCAGGCATTGGTGGTAGTTTATCAGGAAGTTTAGCATTGATATTAACTACCATTGCAGATACTAAGATTAAAGTCGCAAAAATTCTTTTCATCTCTTTTTATATTACTTATTTATTTAATATTGAAGGCCCCACATAAGTTTTCTTCAAACCTCCCCAATCTATCAACACTCGCTGAATTATCATTCCGGGATCGCCACAGGTGAGTGTAAGTGTATGTTTGGTTAAAGACTTATTTACAGGAAATTTGGCAAGAGTTACCACGCCATTTTGAAGTACGCGGTCTTTCCAGGGTTCAGAATATTCTTTGTGGTCACTTTGCGAAACCACTACCGGTTGACTGTCAACAGAAATGCCGTAACGGGTACTTTTACCTTTATAAAGTGCCCAGAATGGCACACTGTAAATATGCACAGTAACAGAGTCTGATGTTACACCGGAAAATTCATATTCAACGCGGGTTCCATCAAGATTCTTTGGATTGACAGATTGCTCAACAGCCTCACCCAATTGCAGAGCATACCAATCATAGCCTATGCCTTCTATCATACGGATGGTATGTCCATTTTTACTTACCTTGTTTTTAATTTGTTTAAGGTTAATGACGGTACAACCTTCAAGTTTGTTTTTATCAACCTGTGGTTCAAGGTCTACAGGTGCACTGGTAACTGATTCACTTATGGTTACCTTGGGCATATTTTGGTATTTGGCTACCCAGCCAGGAGCTAATGCCATCATTCCTTTCCATTTACCGTTTAACATATTGTTGTAGGTAGAAGTCAGGTTGTTAATACTGTCAAATGCAGTTTTGGCCTGTTCGGCAGCCCAATTGGCGTTAGACAATTTGTTATCTTTTACAAGCTCGCTATTAAGTTGAGCCAACAGAAACTTGCGGTTCATTTGATAAGAACCCATAACCGGATATGCCATCAGCTCAAAAAATGCAGAGCGCAGGTTTTCAGGCAATTCTTTAGAGATTTTATCAGTCAAATCAGAAATCCGCCTGTAATCGGCCAGACGTTGCTGTGCATCGTTATAGTTTTGAAAGGAGTAATCAGTATTTAAAATATCTTTATACTTAGGGGCATCCCATTCACGTTCCCATCCCATAAACTCAGGTTTACGACTCCATGCAAGACAATAATAATTGTCTAAAATATCCTGAAAACTTCTTTCGTACTTAGATCCGAAAGTACGTGCAAGAAACCGGCTCTGATGTTGATTTATACTTGTATAATCATAGTTTTTCACATCCCAGGCAAGATCGAAAAATGTTTGCATTCCCAGTTCTGAAGGTTTTATATCACCAACATTGACCAACCAATAATTAGTTGCACCAGTTTTATAAGCTTTCGTCAGCTCCTCGTACATCAATACAGGCGGTGTTGTATTCAACCACAAATAATCGTGCGGTCCGCCTAAATACGAAAAATGATAATAAACTCCCGAGCCACCACTTCGTTTCTGTTCTTCAGGGCTACTCAGACGCTTCATATAGCCGTAGTTATCGTCCACCCAAACCAAAGTAACATCGTCAGCTATTTGCAAACCAAGCTCATACACATCCATCGTTTCTTTGTATGGTACAAAAATCTGAGGTATTTCGTCGGCCGGTTTCTTCAGATACTTTTTTAAAACCTCACGCTGGTCGGCCATAACCATGGTCAAAACCTCAACTTTTTCCTTGTCCGAAAGGTTACCCCTCAATCCCTGATCGTGTACACCACGCATGGCAATAGTATAAATATTTTCGTATATACTGGCCTCACGCACACGATTGTCCAGCTTCTTAAGGATGACATCCTTATTGTACAAATAATTCCATTCGCCATCACGCTTGCTGTCCCATTCTGTCTTTGCAGCATTGTTAAACAATAATGGCTCGCAGTGAGAAGTAGTAATTATAACACCATACTTGTCGGCTACCACTTTGCTTTCGGGATAAGAATAAAAAGCACCTGTACAACTGTGCATGGCCGGTGCAAACATGTTAGCTTTAAGTCGTAACAACAATTCGCATACCTGAGCATATGTCTTTGGCCCTATGTCACCCAAATCTTTTTCGTAATTATTTGACGACCACGGTTTCAATCCCCAATCCTCATCATTTATAAAGATACCGCGATACTTAACTGACGGACTTTTTGAAATAAAATCAATAGGTTTAATATAAAGCAAAGAGCTTTTCTCAACAGGAACATCTGCCCACCAGTACCAGGGAGATACCCCTATAGCTTCCGAAACCGCGAATACACCATAAGAAGTACCACGTCTGTCGCTACCTGCAATTACCAGAGCTTGTTTTACACCAGGAAACGGATTTGCAATACTCTTAATTATATATCGCTCCCATTGATTTCTAAGAGAGTCAGTGCTCAGTTTTTTTGATTTTACCAATTCCTTAATCAACTGATTTCTTTCAATAGAGCCAATTATTATTACATAATCAGTTAGTTTTGCTTTAGAAGAAATCAAAGCAGGTTTTTTTCCGGTAACTCTTTCAACATCTTCAGCAAAAAGATTTGCTGTGGTCTGCACAGAAATAAAATCCGAGGTTTCGTAGTAAACAGAAGCAGTAGCATTCTTTCCGGCAAGGGGAAATTCTAATTTCTTTTGACTCTGTTTATTAACTTCTATTTGTGAAAAAACAAGATTGGGAATAATTAATAGTATTAGATAAAGGTGTCTCATCTTTAGAATTATAAAAATCAAGTCGTAAAGATATGAAAACACAAAAAGTTAATCTAGAACATATGTTGTAGCTTTTGCTCCAAATGTTGCAATTTTAATTACATTTGACCCCGGGATCAGGTTGTTACATTATTTACTATACAGCATTCCACCATGAAAAAGACTTTAATCTTATTGCTATTATCATTATCAGCTTTAGCATTTTGTCAAAAGAGTTATAATTACTCGATAGATACTTTAAAAAGTTCGTTAGCCAGTCTGGTCCCAATTTCAAATGCAATTGTTGATAGTCTTACATTAGCCAATAAAAATTCAGACTCGTTAAATATTAAGAGGCATACTGATAACTATGTGAAGATTAATCAGATTAAAAAAGACTTAAGAGTAAAATTCATACGTAGTCATCCGGCTAACTTTGAAAGTTTAAAACAGTTGGAGAGTTTTTATGACATGATACCCAAAAACATTGCAAGGGATTTATATAATGGTCTTTCCAGGGAATTAAAAGAACATTCTATTGGACTAGCACTAAGATTGCAACTTTTTGATATTGATGATGTTTTAAAAGAAGTGATTACATTTTCTCTACCTGATACCTCAAATAAAGTTGTGAATATTGATTCATTAAAAAATGAATATTTACTTATAGATTTCTGGGCAAGTTGGTGCGGTCCTTGCAGAAAAGAAACGCCAACAATAAAAAAGGCTTATGATAAATATGGTAAAGATGGCTTTGAGATTGTCGCGGTTTCGCTTGATATTAAAAGAAAAAGTTGGGTTGATGCTATAAATAAAGATGGTATGAACTGGATTAATTTATCAGATTTAAATGGTTGGGATTGCATAATTGCAAAGAAATACGGTATCAGGGCAATACCTGCAAACTTTCTTTTAGACAAAAATCGAAAAATTATAGCTAAAGATTTGAGAGGTGAAGACCTGATGATTAAATTGAAGGAATTGTATAAATATTAAAAACCGGAATTATGAAAAACATTTTTTTTGTAGCTATTTTGGCAATAGCTTTATCTGCTGTTGGTTGCAGTAGTGATAACGGTGGCATGGTTGAATTGCATAAGAATCAGAAGATTTATTTTCAGTATGAATATGTAAATTATGCATGGGGATATCAGCATTTTGGCTGGATGATAAATGAAAAGGGAAATGTTTTATGCTTCATAAAACCTGAAAACTGGATTTCGGCAGATTCGCTTGGCTATGTCAGCGCTGTTGATATGGACAATAATATTGAAAAAATTGACTCTGTTTGTTTTAAAATTGACATGAGAGAATTGAACCAGAAAATCTCTTTGATTCAGAAAGCGTCGGAGGGCAAAATTTCTGAACCTGTTTCTGAAATGTTCGATGCCGGTGTTACTATTTTTTCTGCATTCACTTATGACCCTGAGACAAAACTTTACAAACGGATTTTACTAAAACAAATAGGTGATGCCAGAATAGATAACAGCTCTGCAGAATCTGTTGAGTTGTATGAATGGTTGCAGGATATATCTTATGAAATATATAATGCTAAAACTAGTTTTTAATTATAGCACTTACAGAAGTCAAATTGAACCATTCCTGGTTATTTTCAGATACAATGAAAGA
>CAZFUO010000164.1:0-5790 GCA_964522065.1 uncultured Bacteroidales bacterium
AGTGGTATGAAAGGCGCTCCTCGTCAGTTAGTTACTGGCGAGGCAGTCGATTCGATTAGGCCGCGTGCTTTGCTAATCTATGTCTAAGATAATTAGTATATTCTCCTTTACCTTTTCAATCAAATCTTCCGGCAATTCTCCGACCTTTTTTATTAATCGACTGTTGTCGATAGCACGAATCTGATCAATCAAAATATCACAATTTTCATGAAGCTTGGCCGTCCCTTTCTTAAGATGGACTCGCAAAATATCTGCGTCCATCTGTACATTCGTTGTGATTGGACATACAATGGTGGAGGGATGAGGAATTTTATTCAATAAATTTGTTTGAATTACTAATACAGGTCTTGTTTTACCTGGCTCAGTTCCAATCTGCGGATTTAAATCTGCAATCCAAATTTCAAATTGCTTAATGAACATTATCCACCTCCTCGAATTCTTTAAGTACGCTTAATGACTCTTCCTTAACCAACTCAGACTCACTTTTAAGTCTCTTCTCAAGAATTTGGCGCTTTTGATATTTGTTATAAAACTCAATTGCCTCGTTAATATATCTATTTCTAGGCTTTTTTATTCGCGATAAAATATTCTCAGTATCACTGAAAATAGAATCGTCCAATTTTAATAGTACTGTTTTCATAATTTGTGTATTTATCCCACAAATATATATACTAATAATATATACTGCAAGGATTTTTTAGAAAGTGTATAGTGGCCATTATTAGCATGTGGCATAACGGGGATCTAAAGTGCGGGGGCTCAATGTCCCTGAACTTTAGGTGGTGTGTGTGCCCTGCATAAGCAACAAGTGTTTTTGTCCAGAGGGTGCAAGTCCCTTATGCGCGGGAGTCGTGTCCCGAAGCGTTAGTAAGCCGCAAGCTGGTTTCATGCGAGGGATGCAGTGAAGGAAGCACAGCCACTTTTGTAAAGCATACCTTTGACCTTACCTCAAAACCCGCAACCGGTACAATCTCTTTCACTCTTGGTTCTAAACAATGCTGCCTTACTATTTCCCTTTATTGCAAAACCACGACCGGCATAGAAGAAATAATTGAAGTTAATGCTGATGCATCTGTCAAGTGGATGCATAATGGTAGAATTTATATTCTAAAAGATGGTAAAACATACAATATTGCTGGGAGGCAGGTAAAATAAAATCAACAAACACCGAACCTCTATAAACTATTTTTTGTTGTATTTTTTTAATACAACTTATGAAAACAGCTATCTGCACTTTACTTGTCAAACTGGTTTTTTTGCAATTAATCTATGCACAAACACCTGTAGGTAAACAAGCGGGTTCTATGGTATTTGAAAATTGTTTTCAACAATTGAACAAGGTAGAGGGAGAAGAATGGTACAACAATGCGCAAACATTGTTTAGTTCACGAGCCCATTACCTGGAAGCCGGCGACAAGAACTTAACCATTGGAAAATTGCTTACCAGAAAGTATGATTTTGAAACAGGCTTGCCATATTTGTTGAAAAGTTTGGATGACTTTACTAAAGCAAATAATTACAACAAGCAGGTAATCGCACTCAATACAATTTCACTAGCCTACCACGACTTTGGACAATACGATAAAGGTATTGATTATGCAAAAGATGCGCTTGAAATTCTTTATAAGCATTCTCAGACCATCAATAGAAATCTTTTCTGGTATGTATTTAATAATCTGGGTATTAATTTAGATGACAATAATCAGTCTCTTAAAGCTATTGAGATGCATTTGAGGGCTTTACCCTATGCCAATAATGCAAGTGACAGCTCTTATACTTACAATAATCTGGGTAATACATATAAGAAATTAAAAAAATACCCTGAGGCAGAAAAACACTTCAAACTTTCGTTACTTAAATCTACAGATTACGAAGACAAATATCATCATGCCAGCATTTTTGGCAATATGGTAGAAATTGAACGATTGCAGAAAAACTTCAACAATGCGTATTATTATCTTGATTCAGCGCTTTATTATGCTCGACAAAGCGGTAGCCCCGAAAAGTTATTGGATATATATTACTACTCGTACCATCTTAACAAAGAATCGGGTAATTTTAAGGAAGCTAACCACTACCTTCATGAACACCTCAATTTAAAAGACAGTTTTTTTACAGCCGAGAAAAATAAAGTGGTACTGCAATACCAGACTAAATACGAAACAGAAAAAAAGGAACAGGCTCTCACTCAAACGAAACTTAATTTAACAAAATCGGAGTTGGCATCGAAACAGAAAAGTTACTGGATGCTGATTTTGTTTTTTGGATTTGTGCTGGTGGTTATGTTGCTAATAGTTCAAAGATCAAAATCCAAGATGAAGGAAAAACAATTGGCGATGGAAAAGCAGTTCTTGAAGGAGAAAGCAGACTTTGCGTTACAACAACATCGACTTGAGATATCACGTAACTTACACGACAGCATTGGTGCACAACTTACACTAATTACTGCTACTGTTGACGGTCTATCAAATAATAAATGCTACTTGGGGGACGAAGACAAAAGAAAACTGGCTACACTTTCGCAGCTTTGCGATAATTCAATTGCTGAATTGAGAAACACACTTTGGGTACTAAATAAACAAGAGATCATGCTTTCTGACCTGAGGTTAAGGGTGTTAAACTTCATCAACCAAGCAGCTGAAGCGCAGGATGCTATTCAGTTGCATTTCACGTTCGATGTAAAAGAAAATGTACTGCTAACAGCCAGTCAGGCTCTCAATATATTCCGGCTTGTGCAGGAGCTTATTAATAACTCTATAAAGCATTCAGAAGCAAAAAACCTTTTTATTACTTTAATTCAGCAGAGAAGAGCACTTACTATCAACTTCAATGATGATGGAAAAGGATTTGATATATCAGCAGCGAAGCACAAATCATTGGGATTGATGAATATGCAGAACCGGGCAGCTGAATTGGGTGGAAGTATGCAATTGAAAAGTGATTCCACCGGTACATCATATATAATTGAAACAAACCTATAGCATGATTAGAATTGTCATAACTGAGGATAACTCTGATGCAGTAAAAGCTCTGCTTGATAAACTGTCGGGTTTTGCAGATTTAGCAGTAAAAGCTATTGCCTCAAATGGAAGCGAACTCTTACAACAATTAGAAAAAGACGATGCAGTTGACCTTATTTTAATGGATATTGAAATGCCTGTTATGAACGGTATAAAAACCACTGAAAAAGTAAAGCAACTGTACCCGCATATCAAAATAGTGATGATAACTGTTTACGATGATGACGATTATATCTTTAATGCAATAAAAGCCGGAGCCGACAGCTATATCTTGAAAGTAACAAAAGCTGAAAAAATTTATGATACCGTCAAAGACACCTTAAATGGAGGTTCAGTGATGTCTCCATCTATTGCTTTAAAAACATTGCAAATGCTTAAAAATGCGACATTACAAAAGGCAGAAAGTAATACAGAGAAAATACTGCTTACAGACAGAGAAACCGAAATTCTGGAACAACTAAGCAAAGGTTTTTCAAATAAAACTATTGCCTTCAACCTTATAATTTCACCATTCACTGTAAAAAGGCATATAGAAAATATTTACCAAAAACTACGAACCAACAACCGTATTGAACTGTTAGACAAGGTAAGGAAAAATGGATTGATTTAACAATGGGCTGAACGGCCCATTGTTAAGTGTAATAATTTTATTGAATTTTGTGTTTCAAACATTAAATAAGTAAATTATGAAAGCAAATAAATACATCACAATCGCAGCGCTTGCATTATGAATTAGGTGTTCACGATTAATTTGGACTTGGTATAAATGCACTTCTCAATTTTTAAATTTTATTCTACACAAAATGAAACTACAAATATTATCAGTAGCACTTATCAGTGCTTTAGCAACAAGTATATCAAATGCGCAGTCTTTTCAATTGGTCAAAGATCTTTATCCTGAAACAGAAAGTTTACTCTATGACTATGATGCAGGAATGACTTATTTTGATGGTAAAATATATTTCACCTCGTACTATGGAGACATTGTTGTATCAGATGGTACATCGTCTGGAACTCAGATTATTTCAAACCTCGGAATGCAGAAAATGACAGCCCTTGATTATCACAAAAACAGATTTGTGCCTATGGGAAATAAGCTGTACTATAAAAACAGTAGAAACGAATTGTGCGTTACAGATGGTACAAGCACTGGAACTGCAATGGTGGCTGACATTCATCCAACAGATACATCGACAAATTATGGTGTGAAAACAATTCTAGGTGCAACAAATGATAAGCTTTTTTTTGTAGGTAACGATGGTTTGAGCGGTCAAGAACTATGGGTGAGCGATGGTACAAAAACAGGAACTCAATTGATAAGAGATATTGTTCCCGGACTACAAGGCTTTTTCCCTTTTCAATCCAGACACCATATTGGGACAACTATAAACGGTAAAATTTACTTTTTTGCAAAAGATCAAACAAATGGATGGGAACCATGGGTAAGCGATGGAACTTCAGGAGGAACGTTTATGCTTATAAACTCTAATCCAAAAGGTAATTGCAGTGATTTGATGGCTTTGTCATTTGGTGGATATCCTGCTTGCGAGATGAATTTCTATTCTTATAATAATGCAGTATATTTTACGGCCTTTGGTGGAATATACAAAACAGATGGAACCGTTGCCGGAACAACTTTGGAACTTGCAGGGTCAAATTTCGGGTCAAATTTAATGACTTCAATGTGCGTTTTTGACAACCATTTGTATTTTGATCAATTAAGTGCCGGAAAGCGAATGCTTACCAAATCAGATGGTACATTGTCTGGAACAGTTATCGTTGGCACATTAAGTGGTTCACTTGTTCGTGGTTTTAAAGAATTTAATGGCGAATTATATTTTCGATGCAAGCCAAGCAACTACTCTTCATCCGATAAGGATTATATTGCAAAGTTATCGGGTTCAAAAATTGATAGTTTAACTCATTCAACTTCCGGGTATTTCAATTATTCAGTCGATATTTTGCAACCTATAGGGAATGATTTTCTTTATATTGGAGACTATTACAAACATGCTATTTACAGATATCACAATGGGTCTAACACATTGGTTAATACTGATTTTACTAGCACTTATGACAATCTGTTAAGTACGCCAATCGGAACTTTTGCTATCGGAACTAATCCAAAACATGGTTATGAACTATGGAAGTGGAACGAAACATCCTCTAATATTCAGAAAACAAAAACTAATAATTTCAAAAAAATCTATCCTAACCCAGCAAATGATTTACTGTATGTTGAATTAGATCAAGCTGTTAATGCTAAGATTCTTAATAATATGGGTGTTGAAATTTTATCGCAGCAATTGAATGTTGGTCTTAATTCAATCAATGTTTCACATATGTCAAATGGTATGTATTATATCGTTGATGATAAAGGTGATTTACAAAAGTTTCTTATTCAACACTCCGGGAAGTAAACATTAATTTTTTTTTGACTTGCATACTTTTACCAGCCATTATGATGGAAGGAATGACTGTTTCAGAAGCAGTCATCCCATTGTTAATGGACTATCTATAATCTTGTTGGCAGATATTGAAATTCAGGGCTTGTTAAGAGTTGATAGAAAAGAATATTAAGTTTTTAGTGCTGTTACCTACTCAACACTAACAACAGAAGTAGCATATTTTTTATTGTAAAATGAGATAAAAAATCTACTTTTGGTGAGCGAAACCGCAAGATTTAATAAACGATAAAAAATGACAAGCATAGCACAAAGACAAGAATTGCAAAATAAAATATGGAAGATCGCCAACGAAGTTCGTGGCT
>CAZFUO010000165.1:0-5751 GCA_964522065.1 uncultured Bacteroidales bacterium
AGGAGACTGAGCATTTTGACAATATAATTTCATCAGGTTATAAGGCAATTCTTTTTAACCCGACTGATGCAAACGGATCTATTGTAAATGTCAAGTCGGCAAAAGCTGCAAATATTCCTGTTTTTTGTATGGACAGGGAAATTAATGATACAAACGCTGCCACATCACAAATACTCTCGGATAACTATTCAGGATGTGTTGCAATAGGACAGGAGTTTGTGAAAAACATGGGAGCTAAAGGTACATATTTCGAAATACTGGGAATAGTTGGTGACAATAATACCTGGAACCGCTCAAAGGGATTTCATAGTGTTGTAGATTTATATCCTGATGTAAAAATGATAGCTCAGCAAAGTGCAGACTTTGACAGAAACAAAGCTATGGAAGTTACAGAATCGATGTTGCAGGCAAATCCTGATGTTAATGCTATTTTCTGTGGCAATGATGCCATGGCTATGGGTGCTTATCAGGCTGTTCTTGCAGCAGGTAAGGCCGGAAAAATACAGATATATGGATTTGATGGTGCTGATGATGTAATTATGGCTATCAAAGAGGGTAAAATAAAAGCGACCGGTATGCAATTTCCAAAGACAATGGCAAGTACTGCGGCTGAATTTGCAAATCAGTATATTACAGGTAAGAGAGATTTCCCTCAAAAAATGCCTGTAGCCGTAGATTTGGTTACTCCTGAAAATGTTGATAAATACGGTTCATACGAAAAGGCTGAATAAGAATGAAAAAAATCATAAAAGTGGCTTTGCTTATAGTTGCACTTTTTGTTGCAATCTGGTTTTCGTTTTATACCGAGCCACTCGATGTACACAGACAAAAAGAACTTATTAAACAATTCAGTCCAAATCAACTTGTTGATTATCACTGGAAAGATCACCTGGATACGCTGTTGTCTACGGCAATCGACTATAGTGAGTTTGACAAGTGCATGAGGTCTGATGCTCGCGGTTTCTCAGAGAAGCATGCGAAAATACCGGGAATTGGTGCTAAGAGTTATTTTTTAGTAAAGGGAGAAGTTGTTGTAAATGAGGTTAGTGATGAGGCTTTTGTTTTTGAATTTGCTCCGGGTGTAAAAGGAAAAATTCTATCTAAATACATTTTTTCAAATACGGCAAGAGACGCCAGTGGGTGGTTTAATGCAAGTGATTTTCAGAATACTATGGATTATAATGCCTTGTCAACTTATCTGAACTCAAAAATTTTGGCAGAAGTTGTAAAACCTGTAAAAGATACACTTAAGGAAGGTTCGTCTATTGTTTTTTGGGGTGCAGTTGAAATTGCTCCGGAGGACTACCCGGTTAAGTCTCTAGAACTGGTTCCGTTACGTATAACACTTAAATAAGCTATTATGGCAGAAGATGTTATACTGACTCCTGTTCTCGAAGCCAAAAACATTACCAAACGTTTTACAGGCGTTCTTGCTTTGGAAAATGTAGATTTCAGAATATTTGCAGGCAAAGTTAATGCAATTGTTGGTGAAAATGGTGCAGGCAAATCGACTCTTATGAACATTATGTCGGGTGTTTACACCGATTATGAAGGAGAGATAAAACTTGATGGTAAAGTTGTAAGATTTAAAGATGTATCTGAGGCTCAAAAGGCAGGTATATCTATGATACATCAGGAATTAAATCTGGTTCCGCATATGACGGTTGCCGAAAATATTTTTCTGGGACGCGAGCCTCTTAACAAGGCTGGTCTTGTGGATTATGCAAGAATGAGGTCGGAGTCTTCAGCAATTTTATCCAGACTAAGTTTTGATGCAACTGTAGATACTAAAATTATTGATTTAAGGGTTGGGCAACAGCAAATGGTTGAAATTGCCAAAGCTCTGTCTCTCAATAGCTGTGTCCTTATTATGGACGAGCCCACATCGTCTCTTTCTGAAAAGGAAACCGCGGTTTTGTTTAAGCTTATCAAATCACTTCTGGAAGAAAGTGTTGCTATAGTTTATATTTCACATAAGATGGAAGAACTTAAAATCCTGGCCGATTATGTGACAATAATGCGTGACGGTAAATTTATATCAGAATCAAAAATGTCTGATATGAGTATAGATGAGATTGTCAGGCAAATGGTAGGCAGAGACAGAAAAGACTTTTTTGTCAAGACAGAGCATGATTTTGGCTCAACCATACTCGATGTACAGACTTTGTCTCTCGAAGACGAAATACATCCCGGCAAATTTTTGCTTAAGGATATCAGTTTTAAAGTAGCTGCAGGTGAAGTTCTGGGTATTTATGGATTGATGGGTGCAGGCAGAACAGAGTTGTTTGAAACTATTTTTGGACTTTACCCTTCGAGAACCAAAGCAGAGATTTATATTAAGGGCAAAAAAGTTTGTATAAAACACCCTAAGGAGGCCGTTGACTGCGGACTCGCATTGATTCCTGAAGATCGCAAACGTGATGGTCTGGTGTTGGGTATGTCGATAGAGCAAAATTCCAGTCTGGCTTCATTATGCAATTTCCTCAAACACGGTTTGCTCAGCTTTAAAAAAGAAAAGTCTGAAGCAGATACTTACAGAAGCAGACTCAATATAAAATCGTATTCCGTAAAACAACTTGCAGGTCAGCTAAGTGGTGGTAATCAGCAGAAAGTAGTACTTTCTAAATGGTTACTTACAAAGCCCTCAGTGCTTTTACTTGATGAACCCACGCGTGGTATAGATATTAATGCAAAAAACGAGATATATAAATTAATGGACGAGCTTGCCCATCAAGGTATGGCAATCGTTGTGGTTTCCAGTGAATTGCCCGAGATTATGGCTGTGTCTGACAGGATACTGACACTTTCCTGCGGTAAAATCACGGGAGAATTTTCACGCAATGAATTTACTGAAGAAAACATACTTAAATCGGCTCTTAACACAAAATAATATGCAAACCTCAATAAAACAAATACTTAGACAGCCCATTGTGAAACCGCTGGTAGCT
Organism: uncultured Bacteroidales bacterium; assembly: GCA_964522065.1. Classification (GTDB taxonomy): domain Bacteria; phylum Bacteroidota; class Bacteroidia; order Bacteroidales; family UBA1402; genus UBA8389. The sequence goes on from CAZFUO010000165.1 coordinate 2,949, forward strand.
TTACTTATTATGGTTATCGCTATGACATTTCTTTCTGAAAACTTTGCTACCAGTGATAACTTTTTTAATGTAATGAGGCAGGTTTCTGTCAATTTGTGTATTTCAATTGGTATGACTTTGGTGATTCTTACCGGTGGTATTGACTTGTCGGTAGGCTCAGTTCTGGCTTTAAGCGGTGCTGTGGCTGCAGGTCTTTTTAAAAATGGTATGTCACTTGAAGGGCCCGGTGTATTTATTGGTTTTACATTCTGGGGTAGTGTTTTTGCCGCTTTACTTATTGGTGCAGCCCTCGGTGCTTTTAATGGTTTGATGATAACCAGGTTTAAGCTTCCTCCTTTTGTTGCAACTCTTGGTATGTTAACCATAGCCAGAGGTTTAACAATGCTTTATACTAACGGTTTCCCTATTACAGGTCTAGGTGAAAGTTTTTCTTATTTAGGTACAGGCTGGTTTACCGGTGTGCCTATGCCTGTGTGGATTGCATTGATAGTTGTGGCGTTTTTTGGGTTTTTCATGAGAAAGACAGCAACCGGAAGGTATATTTTTGCAATCGGTGGCAATGAAAAGGCCAGTCTTCTTTCAGGTATTAAAGTAAATAAGGTGCTTTTGCTGGTATATACCTTTGCCGGAGTATTGTCTGCTATTGCAGGTCTGCTTGTGACTGCAAGGCTTGACTCTGCTCAACCTAATGCGGGTAGTGGCTATGAGCTCGATGCCATTGCTGCTGTTGTTATTGGCGGAACCTCTATGAGCGGAGGAAAGGGTTCAATAGCTGGGACTGTTGTTGGTGCTTTGATTATAGGTGTACTCAATAATGGACTTGTTTTGCTAAATGTTTCGCCGTTCTGGCAGCAGGTGATTAAGGGTTTTGTTATAATTGGGGCTGTGGTTTTGGATAAGTATGGGAGGAAGAGGGAGTAGTTTATAGTGCTTAGTTTTATAGTGATTAGTTTTTAGCGGAAACTTTGGAAAGTATCCGCGGAAGCTTTTTGGAGTTTGTATTATACCTAAGATTTGTTGGCTCGGTTTATATTTTCAATGGATTTCAAAGGAAATAGTCTCTCAGTGCTTGTGATTTTACCGTCATTCTGTTACAAGAATTGCAATATTTTACCGTCATTCTGTTACAAATGTCTATATTTGCATTAATTAATAATCTTTACTATGATTGAAAGACAGATAATTAACGAATTACGCAAGTGGAGAGAGCGGGGCAATCGAAAGCCACTAATTCTTCGTGGCGCTCGTCAAGTAGGAAAAACTACTATTGTAAATGAGTTTGCTAAGGATTTTGACGTTTTTCTGAAATTAAATCTCGAAAAAGAGGCTGATAAAGCATTGTTTGAAAAATATGACGACGTAAATGAACTGATTATTGCAATTCATCTTTACAATAAAAAGAAAATTAGAAATTTACCAACATTACTTTTTATAGATGAAATACAAAACTCTCCAAAAGCAGTAGCAATGTTACGCTATTTTTATGAAGAGGCAAACCATATAAATGTTATAGCAGCAGGTTCCTTATTGGAAAGCTTACTCAATACAAATCATATTTCTTTTCCGGTAGGAAGAGTGGAATATATGGCTATGCGTCCTTGCAGTTTTATTGAATTTCTGGATGGCATAAATGAAACCTATGATGCCAATCTGATAATAAATTTACAGGCAGACCCCGTACACGAAAGATTAATAAGACATTTCAATAGTTATGCATTAGTTGGTGGTATGCCCGCAGCGATAGTACAGTATGCTGAAAATAAAGATATATTGTCCATAACACCTATTTACGAATCACTATTAGAGTCATACAAAGATGATGCTGAAAAATATGCATCTAACGATACAATCGCAAAAGTTATCCGTCACATTTTACAGGTAGGGTGGAGTTATGCCGGCGAAGTTATAAGTTTTGAGAGATTTGGAGGTAGTAATTTTAAATCCCGCGAGATGGGTATTGCTTTTCGATTAATCGAGAAAGCTTTATTGATGGAATTAGTTTATCCTACATCTGAAACTAAATTGCCTATATTGTCTGATTTTAGAAGGAAACCTAAGTTGATATGGCTTGATACTGGTTTGGTAAATTTTGCTTCAAAGATTCAGCATGAGGTTTTTTCTGTTGAAAATATACAGGATGCATGGAGAGGGAAGATCGCAGAACATATCGTAGCTCAGGAGTTATTGACAGTAAATAATCTTGTTTCGGCAAAGAGAAACTTTTGGCGAAGAGATAAAGCAGGATCAGATGCAGAGGTGGATTTTATCTTTTCGTATAAAGAAAAAATAATACCTGTTGAAGTTAAATCAGGGCACAATGCTCATTTGCGTTCTCTGCATTATTTTATGGACCAAACACCACATGATACTGCTGTCAGAATATGGTCTAAACCTCTCTCTGTTGATATTGTGAAATCACCAAATGGTAAAGAGTTTAAACTTATAAACGTTCCATTCTATTATGTTGGTGTCCTTGAATCAGTATTGGAAAGATTTTCTTGAGTGGTTAAAAAAAACCGAATAACACACCAATTCAAAGAAAATATGGAGTATATGTTATATGAAACCACGCAGATTTGGCCGCTTTGCTTCTTGCTCCATAGTCAAAAATTGTCGGAGACGTCGAGCGGGCTCTCCGTAAACCTCCAATTTTTGACTATATCGCGAATCAAAGCTGACTAGTGCTGCAATTAAGAGTAATTTTTATTTTGATTAATTTAATTTAATGCTTATGTTTGAAGCGCGTATGTGCCCAGAATACATCGTTAAATGAAACCACTCTGGATGTTTCTGTGATTCAGAA
>CAZFUO010000166.1:0-5750 GCA_964522065.1 uncultured Bacteroidales bacterium
CTGGAATGAAGCTTTCAGGATATTAAAACAAGGAGGACGATTTGTAGTAAGTGATATTTATTCAATCGAGCCTATACCTGAAGAATATCGCAACAATCCCGAGGCTGTAGCAGAATGTTGGGCTGGAGCAGTTACAAAAAATGAATATCTTGAAATGTTAAATACTGCAGGCTTTAAAGACATTACAATATTTGAAGAATCAATACCCTATCTTAAAGGCAAGGCAAAAGTATCAAGTTTTACTATTTCAGGTAAGAAACCCCTAATTTAAAACTATATATATGAAAAGTTTAGTAAAAAAAAGTTGTTGTGGTGCTGGCAAAAAGAAATCAAAAGTAGCTCAATGTTGCGCAAAGGTTTCTGTTATAGTTGCCGGATGTCACGATTAACAACAAAGGGTTGGGCTTCGGTATATTAATAGTATTCCGAAGCCCTAATTAAAAAATAAAACATGCAACACTCTAGACATAACATAATAGCAGGAATAGTTGACAGCGAAGAATATTTCATTGTTAATCCTTTATACAAGTCTGCAGACATTTTAAATAAAAATGAGTTAGAATCACTCATGTCTATGTCTGATCCCAATGGAGAATTTAGTGAAAGAGGTTATATAATCGATAACGATGCTGAGAAGAAGGCCTTCAAACATGCATATCTGGATTTTACTGAAAACAGAGAAAGTGACGAGACTCAGATATTCTTTGTTCCTAATTACTCATGTAACTTTGCATGTTCATACTGTTATCAGGAAGGCTACGATCCTATACAAAAACCTGTTAGCAAAGAGGTTATAAATGCATTTTTTGATTATATAAGCAATGAATTTGCCGGAAAAAAGAAATATGTTACAATTTTTGGCGGAGAGCCACTTTTACCCGGTCAAAATCATAAAGAGATGATTTCTTTTATGCTTGAGAAATCAACAGCTGCAAATCTCGATGTGGCAATTGTCACAAATGGATATACACTCGAAGAGTATTCAGAAATATTCAAAAAAGGGAGCATAAGAGAAATTCAGGTTACTTTAGACGGCACTCAAAATATTCATGATAACAGAAGATATCTTAAAGGCAAACAGCCAACTTTCGATAAAATTGTAAAAGGCATTGATGCCTGTCTCGCACAAGGAATAAACATAAACTTAAGAATGGTAGTTGACAAGGACAACATTGACAATTTACCTGCTATGGCAGATTTTGCTATTCAAAAAGGATGGACAAGTTCACCACTGTTCAAGACTCAGATAGGGCGAAATTACGAACTACATGTTTGCAACAGCACACCAGATAAGCTTTTCGACAGAGCATCACTTTATACTTACATTTACAAATTACTTCAAAAACATCCGCAAATTGCAGAATTTTACAAGCCTGCATTTTCGATTTCAAAATATATATACGAAAACGAAGAATTGCCAACCCCGCTATTTGATTCTTGCCCGGCATGTAAAACCGAATGGGCTTTTGACTATACCGGAACCATTTACTCATGCACAGCAACTGTAGGTAAAAAAGGAGAAGAACTTGGTACATTTTATCCTGTTGTAAGCAAAAATGAAGACACAATAGAACAATGGCAAAACCGCGACATAACTACAATCCCCGAATGCAAAACCTGCAATCTTGCACTTGCATGTGGTGGAGGTTGTGCTTCTGTTGCAAAAAACAAATCAGGTAAAATAAGTTCTCCCGATTGTCGTCCGGTGAAAGAATTACTTGCATTAGGCGGCGCTTATTATTTTAAAGATTAAAGAAAATGAAAGAAATTAACGCATCTGACTTCGAGCAGGAAGTCTTGTCTGCAAATAAAGTAGTATTAGACTTTTATTCAACAGAATGCCCTCCTTGTGAGGCACTTGCACCAAAATTTGATTATTTTGCAGACTTGTATGGAGAAAAAATAAAATTCCTTAAGATTTTCAGACAAGGCAACAGGGAACTTGCCTCCCAACTTGGTGTAAGCTCTTCTCCTACTCTATTGTTTTTTGAAAATGGAAAGTTGCTCGATATGAACATTAGCGGAGGTATTAAAAAATCTGAGATACAGCAACGCCTAAACAAAATGCTCAGTCAAGATGAAGTAAACGAAATTTCAGGCAAACAAAAACCGGTCGAAAGCAATTACGACGTTGCAATTTTAGGAGCAGGACCTGCCGGACTTACAGCTGGTATCTATCTGGGCCAGGCAAAAGTTAAAACCGTGATTATTGACCCTGCATTACCCGGAGGTTATATGGGCATAACTCACCAGGTATCAAATTACCCCGGTTTCCCGGAAGCTCAACCCGGATTTATGCTTGCACACTACATGGGTGAACAAGCCAAACATTCAGGTATAGACATGAAACTGGCTGTTGATGTTACTTCTGTCGATTTGGTAAAAAAAGAAATTGTAATAGACGAATTTGAGACTATCAAAGCAAAAAAGATAATTATTGCTACCGGAACCACACCTAACACAATGAATGCTCCGGGCGAAAAAGAGCTTAAAGGCAAAGGTATTTCATATTGTGCAACCTGTGATGCCAAATACTTTGTTGACAAAGAAGTTACGGTTATAGGTGGAGGTAACTCTGCTGTAGAGGAGGCTTTGTTTATTACAAAATTCGCATCTAAAGTCACTATGATACATCAGTTTGATAAACTGACTGCAAATAAAACTGCTATTGAAAACCTTGAAGCAAACTCCAAAATTACAGTAATGTATGAGTGCGAACCAAGACATTTTGAAAAAGCTGGTGACAAGATGATTACAAAAATCGAACATCTGAAAACTGGTAAAACAGAAGACCTTGTGTCTGACGGTGTTTTTGTTTTTATCGGATTTAAATCAAATGTTGAGGTATTAGGCAGCACTTTGCCTGAACTAAACAATTGGGGTTACATTAAAGTTGATGATGATATGCGTACAAATCTGAAAGATATTTACGCTATCGGCGATATTGTTGATAAAAAATACAGACAAATTACAACTGCAGTTGCCGATGGTACTATTGCAGCAATATCAATCTCAAAAGAACTTGATTAATATGAAAAGAGTCCTGATTTTGGGCGGCGGTTTCGCCGGTGTTAAAGCAGCAATGAAACTGCAGAAAAACGGACACTTTGATGTCACGTTAATTTCTGATCGTGAGTATTTGTATTCATATCCTATATCGATTTGGGTGCCTGTGCACATTAAAAAATTTGAAGATTTGAAATTACCAATATCAAAGATTCAAAAGAAATACCCATTCAGGTTTCATATAGACAAAGTCGTTTCGATAAATGCCTTCGAGAAAAAAGTAATTTGTCAGGATGACACATATACGTTCGACTATCTAATTGTTGCTACGGGTTCGGCTAAAATGAAACCAAAAGGTATTGAAAACACATATTCAGTTTGTGGAAAACCAGAATCGATTGTAGATCTTACAAACAAACTGGATGAACTTGTTGCTAAAGGAAGCGGTAAAATAGGTATTGGTTTTGGTGGCAACCCTCTTGAAACATCGGCTGTAAGAGGAGGACCTGCATTTGAGTTTGTATTCAATCTGGACAACTACCTCAATAAGCTGGGAATCAGACAAAATTTTAACATAACGTTTTTTGCCCCTATGGCCAATCCCGGAGTAAAAATGGGTGGCAAGGCTATAAAAATGATAGACGTTATGTTTAAAAAGAAAGGGCTGAATAAAAGATTCGGACTAAAAATTAAGGAGTTTACACAAGAAGGTGTCATTTTTGAAGACGATAGCAAGCTAGAAACAGATCTGACCATGTTTATTGCTGCAGGTAGCGGATCTGAACTTTTCAAAAACTCAGGACTACCCCTAAGCGAGGGCGGTTTCATTAAAGTTCGTGAAAGCAATCAGGTAGAAGGGTTCAGAAATATTTATGCTATTGGCGATGCTGTGGCATATGAAGGACCTGACTGGATATCAAAACAGGGTCATATAGCCGAAGTAATGGGTGAAAATGCTGCATCAAATATTATCGAAACCGAAAAAGGTGGAAACAACTACAAAAGCTATAAAAAAGCCCTTAAAATATTATGTGTTATGGATACAGGAAACGGAGCAGCTCTGGTTTACAGGGACCAAAACCGCTCCGTCTTTTTACCAATGCCTTATGTTGGGCATTTACTTAAAGTATTATGGAGCAAATACTCTGTTATTTCAAAAACCAGATGATATTGAAAATCTGATTACTTTAACCATATCTCCAGAGGTTAATCTCAGGAAGTAAACACCGGGCAGCATACCTGATTTCTGTATAGAAACAGTGTGGTTGCCCGAATTTTTAAATCCCTTTTCAATAGTTTTAACAACCTGACCTGCAGGATTTATAATACTTAGTTCAGTCATTCCGGCTTCCTTAAGTTCATATCCGATAATAGCATTATCTGTTACAGGATTAGGATATATTGTTAAAGTTTTGTCAGCCTCAACTTTTCCCAAACCAACAGGAAGATATAACATTGCATCTGCACTCGTTTTAATTTCTTCCTTCAAATCAAGACTATCAGTAGCTATGGCAAAAAATCTGTAGTTTTTACCCATAGGTGCTTTGATTCTGAATTTTCCGCTGGTAATACTATTTAGTGAAGGAATAAAAGCACTATCATTTACCGAAACATAAAGGTCATAATAGCGAATACCTGAACCGTTTTTATCATTACCTTCTATTTCAAGCTCAATTTCACCCGGATTTTCAGTTACTTTTGCCGAAACCACTTTACTCACAGGCGCTCTTTCGTCGATTATGTTAATATAATTATTAGTCATAATCGGCTTGTTAAGGTCAAAGATAATTTCAGCTTTGTTCTCTAGTGTATCACCATCCATTATACTTTCGTTAAGGTCAACAACATAAGATACAAAACCATCACCTTCAGGTGCAGTTACGTTAGGAGGCAAAAATCCGGCATCAGGGTCTTCAGTTAAGTCCATAGTCTCAGGATCTAAAGTGATAAAGTGCCATCTTGCAATACCCTTAACATCATCAAGTACACCGCTAACTCTTAACAAAGCATTCTTTTCAGGTCTCAAATCAACCTCTTTAACAAACCTGTTACTATCCTGAACAACTGTAAAATTCTTTCCTCCAAAACCAAAACCAGTAAATCTGAATGTCTTGGTATTAAACTTAGTTATATCAAGCGTATCGTTAATTACAACCTCCTGAGCAGGTGCTGATGCAGTCTTTTTGTTTTCAAACAAAATTGTATACGGGAATACCATTTTAGCAACAGCATTATTTTTACCAAAGCCCTTTGGCCCTATCATTTCATTAGGGTCAAATGACGAAACCGCTTTTACCTTTCTCTTTTTCTCTTTTTTCTTCTTGTACTTCTGGCATTCCTGATCTGCCTGATAACCTTCAACCGAATCATCAAACACACCCTTTATATCCATCACAAGATCTGCAATATCACATGCTGTTTCGTAGGCTTTCCACGGTCCTGGAAATTCTTTAGCACAAGTCCATACAGTCGAAGACATAGTCCACGCAAAACTACTCAGTGAAAGCTCACCTGCACCATATTCTGTAGAAAGGCTGGAGGTAGTTTTCACAACACTTACAAGACATTCCGCTCCAGGTATTTGTTTTGCAATAGTCTCTACTACTTTTCCGGCAAGATACTGCCCTATTGCCCATCTTACGCAAGATTCATAGCTACTGTATTCTTCTGCAGATCGCTTCATTGGCACCTGAGAAGGATTATTGTAATCAACATCAACGAAAGACTCTGTCTGAAACACCATA
>CAZFUO010000167.1:0-5706 GCA_964522065.1 uncultured Bacteroidales bacterium
TAAACTCTTCAATCTCTCCGGTAATAAGGCCTTTATAGCCATGAAAAATAGCCTTTACCTTAAGTCCGTTAAAAATTGCTGCACGTGTCACTGCACGAATAGCAGCATTCATACCCGGTGCATCTCCACCTGAAGTAAGCAAACCGATAGTCTTAATTTCGCTCATTGTTAACCTGATTATATTTGAAAACCTCTGCAAATATACAATCAAATATTATCCGATAGTACTTGTTCTACTTTATTTTTAACATCTTCCATCAGCCAGAGTGGAGTTGAAGTTGCTCCACAAATGCCAATGCGTTCTGCCCCTTTAACCATTTCTAAAGAAAAGTCTTCAGCACTTGATATAAAATAAGTATTTTCATTTACCAAACGGCAGGAATTAAACAACTCTCTTCCGTTAGAGCTCTTGGTTCCACTTACAAAAAGCACTGTATCATACTGTGTTACAAATTCTCTTAAGTGAGGTAAACGGTTTGCAACCTGCCTGCATATTGAATCTTTAAACTCAAACTTAACAGGTTTATCAATTCTTTCTTTTATATACGCCACTAACTGTTTAAACTCATCAAGAGATTTAGTAGTCTGAGAGTACAAATAAATATTACGGGTATAATCAAGATTTTCAGCCTCTTCAACTTTTTGAATAACAATAGCATTATTTTCAGTCTGACCTACCAGACCAATAACCTCAGCATGTCCCCTTTTTCCAAAAATAACTATCTGGCTACCATCATCCTTATGCAACTCGTAAACCTTCCTGATTCTCTCCTGCAGAGACAAAACAACAGGGCAAGTTGCATCGATTAATTTTATGCCTTGTTCCCTTGCTTTTTCATAAGTTGAAGGAGGCTCTCCATGAGCCCTCAATAAAACCGTTACGTCTTTTAACTTAGAAAACTCCTCGTTATCAATAGAAAGTAAACCTTTTTTTCCAAGTCTGTCAACCTCTACATCATTATGAACAATATCACCCAAACTATATAGACTTTCGTTTGAAGAAAGATATTTCTCTGCTTTATTTATCGCTTTAACAACACCCAGACAAAACCCTGAATGCTTATCAATTTCAACTATTGCCATTTAATTTCAAATTTACCTGCTCCATCAGCCACTTATCCTGTTCTTCAATGTTTTTTGTACCATTATCAAGTACAACAGCATCTTCAGCTTTACGCAACGGGCTTACTTCACGTGCCTGATCGAGCATATCACGCATTTCAATATTTTTTAAAATCTCTTCAAAAGGTTCAGGCTGAGATTTTTCAATAAGTTCATCATATCTTCTTTGAGCTCTGATTTTTGCATCAGCAATAACAAATATCTTCAAATCTGCATCAGGAAAAACCACGGTTCCGATATCTCTGCCATCCATAACAACGCCTCCATTAACCCCAAATTGCTTTTGAAGCATCACCATCTTTTCTCTGACAAAAGGTATCGAACTTACAATACTCACAATATTCGAAACCTCGAGGCTCCTGATTTCTCTCTCAACATCAATTCCATTGAGAAGAGTTACAGGGTTGCCGTCTTCACCTTTCCTGAATTGAACATCTATATTTTCAATTTGTTCACGCAAAGCATCAAGATTAACCCTGTTATCAACAATAAGACCGTTTTTCAAACAGAATAAACTGACAGCCCTGTACATTGCACCACTATCAATATATATATAATCAAGTTTTTTTGCTAAAGTTTTCGCCATAGTACTTTTGCCGCAGGAAGAAAACCCGTCGATAGCGATAGTCAAATTTTTCATATTATAACCTTCCAATATTTTACAATCCAAATACCTGAGAATTCATCGATAAAGACATCTGAAGCGAACCACCGCCTGCATGATATCTGGCAAAAGAAGCTCCTGCCGTAACCTTATTAAACTTCAATAACATCCCCGCTGAGAAACCACCAAAAAAAGTACGTTGTTGTATACCTAACTGTGATGCTCTTCTGTAATTATACCCTAAACTAAGAATGAAATTCTCTCCCGGTAAAAAGTCAACACCTCCAACAAGTCTGCTGAAAACATTATCTGCAAACTTTGAAAAACCTTTCTTCTCCTCTGTTTCAGATTCTAGCTGGTTTAAACTAATATATGTAAAGCTCCTCTTATTGAGATTTTGCATGGTCAGATTAAAACGGAAAGGAGCATGAGTAAGCTTTTTTGTAATACCCATTCTAATATCCCATGGCATTGATTCATAATTGCCATCGTAAGAAACTATCTGAGATCCAAGATGTTTAATAGTCATCCCTGCAGTAAAAAACTTCTCAGGATTATTATAAAAAACACCCAAATCAACTGCAATTGCAGCAGAAGTATATTCATCAAGAACAGAATAAATCAAACTAATACTACTACCTGCTCTCCATTTTTCGGACAATTTCCAGGAGTATACACCAGTCAGAGCAAGATCTTTTGCCATAGTGGTTCCGAGAATTTCATCTGTTTCAGAAGTCCAAAGCATAGTCCCGTAATCGATATACCTCACTCCTGCCATCCATTGACTAACTTCATTAATCTTACCCGAATAAGCCAGCGAACCAGTATTTATTTCTGACATATATCTCATATACCCAATTTCAAAATTTCCAGGCATTGACTCTGACAACAGGGCCGGATTATGAAAAACCAGATTAATATCAGCATCGGGCGATGACAAATTATTCCCACCCGAAGATGCCGCTAATGTCGAAACCGGCAACTCAAGAAACTGGTAAACAGCCTCTCCTGACTGAGCAGAAACATAAAAAGAAAAGTACAAAAAAGACAGAAAAGCAAATATTGTGCGTAACATCAGATGCATTTTGAATTTAACTTCAAATATAACGTATTTTTTTTGTTACTTATTGCCTTTCGTTTTAAGCTTCGATTGATTACTTTTGGAGAAAATAAACTTAAAATGAGTATGCACACCTCAAAAGAATTGCTTTCAATAATAAACGAAGCAATACAAAACATAGAACTAGACAAACAACCTGAAAGACTGTATCAACCTATAAGTTATGTTTTATCTATGGGAGGAAAAAGACTCCGCCCGGTTTTGTGCCTTATGGCAAACGAGATGTTCGGTGGCAAACCTGAGAATGCAATAAAACCGGCATTATCACTTGAAGTCTTTCATAATTTTACACTGCTACACGATGACATTATGGATATGGCCGTAAAACGCAGGAATATGGACTGTGTGCATATAAAATGGAATGACAATGTTGCAATTTTGTCGGGCGATGCAATGCAGATTTATGCATACGAATTGTTAAGAGAAGTTCCTGACAATCACTTAAGATCATGCCTTGATCTATTCACAACAACAGCAATGGAAGTTTGTGAAGGCCAGCAGTTTGATATGGATTTCGAAACCATGGACAACGTAACTGAGCAGCAATACATGAATATGATCAGATTGAAAACCGCGGTTTTGCTGGCATGTAGTCTTAAAATGGGAGCAATAATTGCAGGCGCGTCAGAAAAAGATGCGAATTTGATCTATGAATTTGGTATAGGTATTGGCCTGGCATTCCAGCTACAGGACGATTTACTGGATGTTTATGGAGAGAGCTGTACTTTTGGAAAAAACATTGGGGGCGATATTGTCTCAAACAAAAAAACATTCCTGCTAATCAAGGCTATGCAAAAAGCTGACGAATCAACACTTTTACAGTTAAATAGCTGGATAGAAAAGAAAGACTTCGTAGCAGAAGAGAAAATTAAGGCAATTACAGATATATTTGATAAAACAGATGTAAAGTGTGAATGTCAGAAAATGATGGACTTTCACCTTAAAAAAGCTATAAATTGCATCGATGATATTCAGGTAGATAACGCACTTAAGTTGCCACTTAAAAACCTTGCAACCGACCTCATGAAACGAAATTACTAAAATAACAGATATGCCTTACAGAAGATTACCAAATACAGACCAATCTCGTATCAGGGCGCTGTCTGCAGCAATAGAAAGATACGATTCTAAAAATGATGATGGTGAAGTAATTACTGTCAGGACTTATAATGAGGCTCTAAATATTTTCCCCTTACTGGAAAATACCCAGCATGATTACCTGCAATCACTTGAAAAACAAAAAGAAGCCAGCAAAAAATACTATCGCCAAATGCACACAGCCAGGCTTTATATTTCACATTTTATACAAGTGCTCAATTTTGGTGTAATAAGAAACGAAATAAAAAAAGAAGTAAAAACACTATACAATCTCGATCCTGAAAACTTTACCGTTCCCGATTTAAGCACAGAAGCCTCAATATTAAAATGGGGTGAAAACATAATAAAAGGAGAAAAAGAAAGGATACTAAAAGGCGGCTCACCTATTTACAACCCGGCAATAGCAAAAGTTAACGTGCACTACGAAGTTTTCAAAGATTCATGCGTAACACAAAAAGTTTTCCAAAAAAGCACAAACCGTTATCTGGAACAAATCACAGCCATGCGCAAAGACGCAGACCAGCTTATACTTGACATCTGGAACCAGGTTGAAAATTACTTCAACAATCTCCCCGAAACCACTAAACGCGAAAACTGTCAATTGTGGGGAGTAAGATATTATCTAAGGAAAAAAGAAAAAGAACAAATTCAAAAATAAATGATAGACACACATGCACACCTCTATCTGAAAGAATTTAAGGATAACATTAAAGAGGTTGTAAATCTGGCAATAAACACAGGTATAGAACAAGTATGGCTGCCGGGAATCGACTTTGAAAGCCTGCAATCTATGGAAAATTTACAAAACGCATTTCCGGGATATTTCAAACTCTTTGCAGGTCTTCATCCCTGTGATGTGAAAGAAAATTACCTGGAGGAAATACAGAAAATACTAGCAGCATACACTCCTGAAAAATATACAGGTATTGGCGAAATCGGCCTTGACCTCTACTGGGATAAAACCTTTTTTGAACAACAAAAAACCGCACTAAAATTACAACTTGATTTTGCAGTAGAAAATAAAATACCGGTAATACTACATGTCAGAGATGCATCAGAAGAAATAATGCAAATAATCAGAGACTATTACCAAAGTGGACTAAAGGGCATTTTTCACAGCTATGCCGGCAATCTCGAGCAAGCACTAGAACTTACCAAAAATGGTTTTTTAATTGGAGTAAACGGAAGCGTTACATTCAAAAACTCACAACTAGCCACCTTCATAAACAATATCCCTTTAGAAAGCATAGTAACCGAAACCGACTCACCATACCTCTCACCCGTCCCCTACAGAGGAAAAACCAACGACCCCTCAAGAATACCCATTATTATCAACAAACTATCAGAATTATATAAAATACCAGCCACAACAATAAAAGCTACCACAAAAGCAAACGCCCTAAAGCTGATAAATTAAAATAAATTCTTACATTTGCAGCCGCAAACACAAACCGTTCAAAAACAAGAACGCAAACTGGAGAGATGCTCGAGTGGTTGAAGAGGCACGCCTGGAAAGCGTGTGTACCTCTAAAGGGTACCGCGGGTTCGAATCCCGCTTTCTCCGCAAAGAAAAGAGATACTAAAAAAAGAGCGTAGCTCTTAGATGTAAAAATTAGAAGGAATATTTTCGAGCTTGCTTGAAAAATATTCCTTCTAATTTTTATATCGTTCCTCCGCCAGGAGGTTTTTAGTATCTCTTTTCTTTGCAGTACTCCCCCACCGGCAATCACGGTGCGCAAGCACCGTAATCCCGATTTTCTTG